>JAEWHO010000106.1 GCA_023387755.1 Actinomycetes bacterium
TCTTTGGGCCGCGCGCTGCCGAGCTCACGGATAAGATTCCAGCCGATATTTCCTTTCTGTGGACGGACGTGGACGCTCCCGCAGCGGTACGCAACAGCGGTATGAACGATCTGGGGGACTGGTATTGGCTCGCCTGCCGTGGCAGAGTTGAGCCCGCCCCCGGCACCGAGTATGTTCAGCCGCTGGATATCTCAACTGAGGACCTGCAGGAAGTCCAAGACCGCTGTAACCCGAACACCCATGTGCGCCCCGGTGATGAAGGGCTGACGTGGTGGGGCTATCATCACCCGGACGGCACCATCGCGGGCCTGTGTGCGTTACTCATCCCGCCGCAGGACAATAACGGGCCGCTGCGGTATGCAGGGCTCGAACTGGCGGGGCTCGGCGTCGACCCGACCTACCGGCGGCAAGGGATCGGCGCTGCCATGATGAGCGCAATCACCGCGTGGGGGTTGGCCCGGTTCAGCTGCGTCCACTACGGAGTGTGGCCCGATAATGAGGGGGCCTTGCGGATCTACTACCGCTTGGGCTACCGGCAGGAACAACATGTGCGAGGCTGGGCCCCAATGCCATTGGGCAGCCTACAATAGGATCATGGCCCGCATCCTCGAACTTCACCCGATCGACCCTCAACCGCGTCGTCTCACCCAGATAAGCCAGACTATTAGTGACGGCGGGGTTATCGCCTATCCCACCGATTCTGGGTATGCACTCGGGTGCGCGATGGGAAATAAAGACGGCTTAGAACGCATCACCGCCCTGCGGCAGCTCAACAAGAAACACCACTTCACTCTCGTATGTGCTGATTTTGCGCAGTTGGGTGCGCTCGTGATTTTGGATAACCCGGCCTTTCGGTTGATTAAACAGCTCACCCCCGGCCCTTTCACCTTTATTTTGAAAGGCACTAAAGAAGTTCCACGGATGACGCTCAACCCGAAGAAAAACACGGTGGGTGTGCGTATTCCCGATCACCGCATCGCCCAGGCCATTGTGCGCGACCACGGTGCTGCACTCCTGTCGTCGACGCTGATCGCGCCCGGTGAGGAAGAACCGATGTCCGAAGGATGGCAGGTAGATGAGCGCTTCGGACACCTACTCGATATCGTCGTGGAGGGGCCAGTGACACTCCCCGAACCCACCACCGTCGTCGACCTCACGAGCGGCTACCCGGAGATTATGCGCCAGGGCGCTGGCGAGCTCTAGGCGAGAGTCCGCTAACCTGAGAAGGTGACCTCAATGCAGCCACAGTTGATCCCTGATCCCCGTGAAGAGGAGGGCTTCCCCATTCCTGCGGAGCTCGAGTCGCACGGTCCCGCCCGCATTATCGCCATGTGCAATCAGAAAGGCGGGGTCGGTAAAACGACGACGACGATTAACCTGGCCGCAGCCCTGGCCGAATACGGCCGCCGCGTCCTCATTATTGACTTCGACCCCCAGGGCGCTGCGAGTGCTGGTCTGGGCGTGAACGCCCACGAACTGGACGAAACTATCTATACCCATCTCATGGCTGAAGAGCCCGATATTCGGCGCATCATCCATGGCACCTGTATGCCGAACCTAGATATTGTCCCAGCCAATATCGATCTGTCGGCGGCCGAAGTACAGCTGGTTAATGAGGTCGCCCGCGAGCAAGCACTAGCCCGGGTGCTGTATCCAGTACTCGATGAGTACGACGTCGTCATTATTGACTGCCAACCCTCCCTCGGATTGCTCACCGTCAACGCCCTCACCGCAGCCCACGGCGTACTGATCCCACTCGAGGCGGAATTCTTTGCGCTGCGGGGAGTGGCTCTCCTGGTGGAGACCATCAATAAAGTACGGTCTCGGCTCAATCCGCGCCTGAAGATCGACGGGATTGTGGCGACCATGGTCGATATGCGCACTCTGCATGCGCGCGAGGTGCTGGAGCGGGTGCAGGAAGCATTCGCTGACACGCTGTTCGACACGACGATTTCACGTACGGTGAAATTCCCGGACGCCTCCGTTGCTACTGAACCGATCATTACCTACGCTCCCACCCATTCGGGAGCGATGGCATACCGGCGGCTGGCCCGCGAACTCGTTGCGCGTGGCGGCGCTCCCTAATGACGGCACCAAGCGGTTTTTCGGTTGAGCTGGATGTCTTCACCGGCCCCTTCGATCTGCTGCTACAGCTCATCGCTAAACATCGCCTCGACGTGACCGAAGTGGCCCTGGCGCAGGTCACCGATGATTTTTTGGCTTACGCGCTGAACTCGGACTGGGATTTATCCGAGGCGAGCCAGTTCCTCGTCGTCGCCGCCACCCTGCTCGATCTGAAAGCCCAACGCCTCCTGCCGCGTAGCGAGGCCACCACCGAGGAGGACCTCGAGCTGCTCGAAGCCCGCGATCTCCTCTTCGCGCGGCTGCTCCAGTACCGGGCTTATAAGGACGTCGCCGAAGAATTGGGGGAGCGGCTGGACACTGCCGGCGCCGCATATCCGCGCGCCGTTCCGCTAGAGCCCCAGTTCGCGCAGCTTTTACCCGAGCTCATCTGGTCTATCAGCCCCAGCGATTTCCACCAACTCGCGGTAGCCGTCTTTACCCGCTCCACCGATGAGCCGGTCGTGACTGTAGACCATCTCCACCATCCGGTCGTGCCGGTTCATCTCCAGGCCGCCCATATTGTGGGAATACTCAAAGAGCGGGGCCGCGCCACCTTCGCTGAGCTTACCGCCGGGGCGGAGTTACCGGTGAAAGTCGCGCGCTTCTTGGCTCTGCTCGAATTATTCCGGGAGGCACTCGTGGATTTCGACCAGTCTGATCCGCACAGCGCGCTTACGGTTATTTACCTCGGTGATGCCGAGACCACCGTACAGTTGCGTGACGAATACGATGATGGGGGACCCCGTGACTGATAACCGAACCGACGACGTCAACCCCCGCGACCATCTCCCCGCAGTAGAGGCACTGCTAATGGTTGCCGAATCTCCAATACCAGCGAGTGAGCTGGCGCAGGCAGTCGGGGTGTCGGTCCCGCAGATGCATGATCTCTTGGAGGAATTAGCGGCCGATTACGCCGGTGAAGGCAGCGGGCGAGCGCGTGGTTTTCGTCTCTTTGAACGTGCCGGAGGATGGCGCATCTATTCCGCCCCCGAATATCACCGGCTGGTGAGCACCGCGGTGCTGGCCGGGCTAACCCAG
The DNA here is from genome assembly GCA_023387755.1 of Actinomycetes bacterium. GTDB lineage: Bacteria > Actinomycetota > Actinomycetes > Actinomycetales > Actinomycetaceae > Bowdeniella. Next base: position 3,163 of record JAEWHO010000106.1, read on the forward strand.
CGTCTGACCCAGGCCGCCTTGGAAACCCTCGCTGTGATTGCCTACCGGCAGCCGGTATCACGCGCCCGCATCTCGGCAGTACGCGGGGTGAATGTGGACTCGGTGGTGCGCACCCTGCTGGCTCGTGGCCTGGTGGGAGAAGCCGGCAGTGAACCCTCCGGGGCTGTGCTGTACCGGACCACACCGTTGTTCTTAGAGAAAATGGGGTTAAATAGCGTGGAGGACCTACCCCCATTAGCTCCTTATCTGCCCGATGGTATTGAGTTGGCAGATGAGCTCACTTTAGAGCCCGAGCCGGGGATTGAACAGAACTAGGAGTACGTGGATATGACGCAGGAAGGCGAGCGCCTCCAAAAAGTGATGGCCCATGCCGGGGTGGCATCGCGTCGAGTCTGTGAGGACCTCATCACCGCCGGCCGAGTCAAGGTTGATGGAACAGTGGTGCGGACGCTCGGTACACGCGTCGGCCCCGAGGCCGTGATTCACGTGGATGACCGACGGATTTTCACCGGGAACGATGACCATCTCACCATCGCATTCCATAAACCCGAGGGTGTGGTGTGCACGATGGAAGATCCCGAGGGGCGGCCAACTCTCGCTGATTACACCGCCCAATACGATACCCGGCTCTTCCACGTGGGTCGTCTCGATATCGGCACCGAGGGTCTACTGCTACTTACGAATGACGGCGAACTCGCCCACCGCCTCACCCACCCGTCCTATGAGGTACGAAAAACCTATGTAGCCACCGTGCGAGGCAAGATCCACCGGGGGATTCCTAAGCGTATGCGGGAGGGGATTGAACTGGACGACGGCGTGGCACGCGCTGACCGGTTCACCATTTTAGAAGCCACCGATGAGCTCTCCCTGGTCCAAATCACCCTGCATATCGGCCGTAACCGGGTGGTCCGCCGGATGCTCGACGCAGTTGGTTTCCCCGTCGTGCGCCTCGTGCGCACCCAGGTGGGGCCGATCACGCTCGGCGATATGCGCGTCGGTAAATCCCGGCCGCTGAACTCCAAGGAAGTTGCTGAACTCATGCACCAGGTGGGGTTGTAAGCGATGCATATCCGCATCGTCGGTGCTGGCCTTTTAGGCGCATCGATTGGCTTGTCACTGGGCAGCAGTGGGCACGAGATCTCTTTGCATGATGCCAGCCCCCTAGCGATGTCTTTGGCCTGTGGATTGGGGGCTGGGCGGGCCGCGTGCAGCGGGGACCGCCCCGACGTCGTCGTTATTGCCGCACCCCCGGATGTGACCGCCGAGCTAGCAGTCGAGGCGTTGCGTGAATATCCCGACGCGCTGGTCATGGATGTGGCCTCAGTGAAAACGCGGGTGCTGCGCGAACTGGAAATGGCCATGACGGTCGCTGAGCACACGGCTGCGGCGGCACGGTTCGTGGGTACACACCCGATGGCAGGTAAGGAACGTTCCGGGGCTGTGCATGCCGACGGTGATCTTTTCCGGGGGCGGCCCTGGGTGCTGGTTCCGACTGCCGATACTGCGCCCGAGACAATCCAGGTGGTCACCGGCTTGGTGGTGGCGATGGGAGCATTGCCCATCACCATGGACGCCGGTGATCATGACGACGCCGTTGCCGCCATCTCTCATCTACCCCAGGTTATGGCGAGTCTGGTTGCCGGGCAGCTCGTCAATCTGGACCAGGGGGCGCTAGCGTTGGCGGGGCAAGGACTGCGTGACACAACCCGCATCGCCCACTCCGACCCGCTGCTGTGGTCCCGGATTTTAGCGGCTAACGCGGGGCCGGTCCGGGCTCATTTGGTGCAGATTAGTGCCAGCTTGGATGAGCTTATTGCTGCGCTGCGTGAGTGTGAAGATCACCCCTATCCACCGGCCGGGGTGGCGGGCATTGTGGAAGCAATCAACCGCGGCGGGCAAGGCGTGGCCCGGATTCCGGGCAAACATGGCGGCGCGCAACGCGTCTACCGGGAAATCGAAGTGTATGTGCCCGATAGGCCCGGCCAGCTCGGCCGGCTATTTGCGGATATTGGCGAGGCGAACGTCAATGTTGAGGACGTCCGTTTGGAACATGCTGCGGCCGCTACCATGGGGGTAGCAACCCTCAGTATCGAACCGGGTGCCGCCGGACATTTAATAACCTATTTGGAAGAACGCGGATGGAGCGTGGTGGGACAGTGAGCGGAATCGTCGTCGCGATCGATGGCCCGTCAGGATCTGGTAAGTCTACTATTGCCCGGCGTATAGCCCGCCACTATGCCCTGGCCTACCTGGATACCGGCGCGATGTATCGGGCCCTGGCCTGGTGGGCGCTCCAAGAGCAGGTGGAACTGACCGATGCGGACGCGGTGGTGCGCTGCGCCGAAAATATGGATTTAGTGATGGATACTGATCCCGTCACGCCGCGGGTATTGGTGGGGCAGGTTCCCGTCACCGATTATCTCCATACCGCCGAGATCTCACGGGTTGTGTCCCAGGTGGCAGTGAACCTTAAGGTTCGTGCGCTGATGAAACAGTGGCAGCGCGCCATCATTGAACAGGAAGCACAACGGCGGGGGATTGTGGCGGAAGGGCGGGATATCACCACGGTCGTCGCCCCTGACGCCGATGTGCGTATCCTCCTGATCGCTAGTGAGGAGGCGCGCCTGGCTCGGCGGGCCCTGCAACGTCACGGGCAGGCCGATGCAACCGCTATTGCTGCCACCCGCGATGAGGTGGTGCGTCGCGACGCCGATGATTCTACGGTCTCCGAATTCCGTCAGGCCGCCGACGGCGTCGTCACTATCGACTCCTCCCATCTGACCTTGGAAGAAACCTTCGCTCAGGCACAGGCTGTGGTCGATAGTGTCCGCCGCTAGTACCCAGATTCGGCGGTGGGGGCCACGCTGGTCTCGACATGTGGCCGCATTCCTAGACCACGTGTACTGGAATACCACTGTTACCGGGCAGGCCAATATTCCCAGTGGGCGGGCGATCATCGCCGCCAATCACGTCGGAATTATGGACGGCCCCGTGGTGCACGGAGCGATTGGGCGTGGCTCGCATTTTCTGGTGAAACAAGAGTTCTTCGATTCGGCTTTGGGATTCCTTATGACCGGCGCCGGGCAGATCCCGGTGGACCGTACCGCCGGGAGAGCAGCACTGATGACGGCACGTGAGCTGCTGGAAGAAGACCGGGTTGTGGGGATATTCCCAGAAGGGACGCGCGGTGACGGCAGTGTGTCGACCGTCCACGCCGGGGTCGCCTGGTTGGCATTGCAAACCGGAGCGCCGGTGGTACCTGCCGCCGTACTCGGGACCCGGCTCCCGGGCCAAAAACGCGGCCATATTCCACGTCCGCGGGCGCGCCTACACGTGGAGTTTGGGGTGCCGGTGCGGGTGCCCAGCGGGCGGGGCCGCGCAGCTACCGCGGCGGCCGTAGAGTTGATTGGGCGGGAACTGGCCGGTCATGTGCACTTGGTGAGTCAGCGCACCGGGATTCCCCTGCCAGGTGCTTAACGGCAGTTGGGTAATGGAACCTCGGGTACGCCACGGTGTGATACGGGAATGTCACAGCCCGATCCGGTGATGTCACAATCCAGAAAGTGGACGAATGCGGCCCAGTAACCGAAGATTAATGCGTGACTTACGACGAGCCGATCACTCCGCAAGAGCCCACCACCTTAGCAGACGACGTTTCCGCCGCCGCTCAGCCGGGCCGGTCAGTCAGCACTGATAGCGACAGCCACGAGGCAGATGAGCAACGTGCGGAAGCGTTGCGCAGTGCGCTGGCAGACTACGAGCTCGACGACGAAGACTTCGCGCTCCTCGAGCAGGAGGATTCCGACCCTGAAACAGCCCCGGCAGGTCTGCCGGTAGTGGCCATTGTGGGACGGCCGAATGTCGGCAAATCGACCCTCGTCAACCGGATTATTGGCCGGCGCGCGGCAGTCGTGCAGGATGTGCCTGGCGTTACCCGTGACCGCGTCAGCTATCCGGCCCACTGGAATGGGCGGGATTTCACCGTCGTCGATACCGGTGGTTGGGAAGTGGACGTGGCCGGCATTGACCGGTCCGTTGCGGACCAGGCCGAGCTTGCTGTAGACCGCGCAGATGCCGTGATCCTCGTGGTGGACGCCGTCGTCGGGGCTACCGCCACTGATGAGCGGGTGGTGCATATGCTGCGGCGCAAAAACGTACCCGTGATCCTTGCGGCCAATAAAGTTGATTCACCCGGCCTCGAACCCGATGCTGCCGCGCTGTGGTCACTCGGAATGGGGGAGCCATATCCGGTCTCTGGCTTACACGGGCGTGGCTCGGGTGACTTACTCGATGCCGTTTTGGCGGTGCTGCCCGAGACATCGGCGGTAGCAGCGCCACTCCCGCAGGATGGGCCGCGCCGCGTAGCCCTCGTTGGACGGCCCAACGTGGGTAAATCCTCGCTGCTCAATAAGCTCGCGGGGGAGGGGCGCGTCGTCGTCGACGAAATCGCGGGCACCACCCGTGACCCGGTCGATGAGCTAATCACGATCGATGGGCGCCCCTGGTGGTTTATTGACACTGCCGGTATCCGCCGCCGCGTCCACCAGACTCGCGGTGCCGACTTCTATGCGGTGTTGCGCACCCAGCAGGCATTAGAGAAAGCGGAGGTCGCCGTCGTCCTGATTGACGCCTCCGAGCCGATCACGGAACAGGATATTCGCGTGGTGCAAACTGCGATTGACGCCGGGCGGGCCCTCGTGATCGTCATGAATAAATGGGATGACGTTGACGAAGACCGCCGCGTCACCCTCGGGCGAGAGGTGGAGCGCGAATTTATCCGCATCGAATGGGCCCCCATGGTGCGGCTGTCGGCCAAAACCGGCTGGCACACCAACCGCCTCACCCGCGCGATCGACGCCGCCCTGACCGGTTGGGACACCCGCATTCCTACCGGCCGACTGAACGCCTTCCTGGGGGAACTCGTGGCCGCCCACCCGCACCCGGTGCGCGGCGGGAAGCAACCACGGATCCTGTTTGGGACCCAGATCTCGAACCGCCCTCCACGCTTTGTGCTTTTCGCGACCGGATTCTTGGAGCCACCCTACCGGCGGTTCATTGAACGCCGCCTGCGCGAAGAGTTCGACTTTACCGGGGCACCGATCGAGATTTCGGTACGAGTGCGGGAGCGTAAACGCCGCTAGAGTGTAGGGCGGCGACGACGGCTGCCTGGCGGCAGCCGAGTCGATTAGGTACTTTCCCCTTCCGTGTTCTATACTCAACAAGGCGATTACGCCGTTCGGGCTGTGGCGCAGCTTGGTAGCGCACTTGACTGGGGGTCAAGGGGTCGTGGGTTCAAATCCCGCCAGCCCGACGAGAAAGCCCGGAATCACGCGAAAAAGTGGTTCCGGGCTTTGAGCATGCCCACGCTAGTGCCCCGCCCCAAACGTAGCTGGGCACACGCCGATGCCGTCCCATCCTGCCGGAGCATGCGAACCCTGCGATACTGGAAGGGCACCCCAACCACTAGGAAGTGACGGTCATGCCTGCGACGCACCCCACCCCCTCCCAGCCCATTCCCTCCGCCCTGCGCAGCTATGTTGAGGCGCTCGATCCGGGCCACGGCATCTGGATCGATGGCAACGCCCACGCGGGAGAGGGGCAGGAAGACTTCACGGTTAGTGACCCGTCCACGAATGAGCCAATCTGCCAGATCGCTTCCGCATCGGCAGACCAGGCCCGCCAGGCCGTGGATGCCGCCGCCCGCGCCTTGCCTCACTGGCGAGCAACCGCGCCGCGGGAACGGGCTGAACTATTGCGGGCCTGCTATGAGGCGGTCATTGATGACGGCGAGAATCTGGCTGCGCTGATGAGTTGGGAGATGGGCAAATCGCTGACCGATGCCCAGGGGGAGGTTACCTATGCCGCCGAGTTCTTCCGCTGGTTCTCCGAAGAAGCGGTGCGCAGCGAGGGCGACTATGCGGTGGCACCAGCGGGCGGCACCCGCACCATCGTCACCCATCACCCGGTGGGGGTTGCGGCCCTGGTGACGCCGTGGAATTTCCCGGCCGCTATGGCCACCCGCAAATTGGCTCCCGCCCTGGCTGCCGGGTGTACCACGGTGCTTAAACCCGCCTCGCTCACCCCGCTCACATCCCTAGCGATCACGCGGATTATGCATAAGGTGGGGGTGCCCGCCGGGGTGGTGAACTTCCTGCCGTCCAAGCACTCTGGCACTATCTCCACCACCTGGCTGGAGGATGAGCGCGTACGTCTCATCTCATTTACCGGGTCCACCGCAGTGGGCGCGCAGCTGATGGAGCAGGCCGCCAAGAGGATCGTGAATATGTCGATGGAACTGGGTGGAAATGCTGCCTTCATTGTGGGCCCCACCGCTGATATTGACGCTGCCGTTGATGGTGCCATGCAGGCGAAATTCCGCAATGGCGGGCAGGCTTGTACCGCAGCGAATCGCTTCTTCGTTCACCGTGATGTGGCCGAAAAATTCACGGCCCAATTCGGGGACCGTATCCGTGCTCTAAAGGTCGGACCGGCCCTAAGTACGGTCGATATTGGCCCGGTGGTAAGCCAGCAAGCGCGCGACGATATCAATGAGTTGGTGGAGGCTGCTACGCGTGACGGCGCTACGGTGATTGCCCGTGCCGACTGTGACGCCGACGCTCCCGGTAGCTTCGTCCCACCTACGCTCGTGCAGGTTTCTGATCCCCACTCACCACTGATGGAACAGGAGATTTTCGGCCCGATAGCACCCGTATACGTCTATGACGATGAGGCCGAGATGCTGCGCACCGTCAATGCGGTCCAGGCCGGTTTGGCCAGCTACGTTTTTGGGGAGTTGTCCTGGGCGTTGCATCTGGCCGAACAGATTGAATGCGGCATGGTGGGAGTTAATCGCGGCCTTATCTCAGACCCGGCCGCCCCCTTTGGAGGTATGAAACAGTCGGGAATCGGGCGGGAAGGTGCGCGCGAAGGTATCCGCGAGTTCCAAGAAACCCAATACTTCTCGCTTCCGTGGTAGGCGGGGCAGAAGCGACTTTCACCCACTGTAAAACTGAGGCACGAATTAGGGTTTGCTCAGTTTCGCAATCTGTTTAACTTGGTTCATGCCTCAGATCATCATCGGCGATGCGCCCCTGAGTATTGGCGACGTCGCTACCATTGCTCGCACTACCACCCCCGTAGAGATATCAGCAGCCGCCTGGGAGCGGGTGCGCCAGGCTCGCGCCGTCGTCGATAATTTGGCCGACGACGGCGCCGCCCACTACGGAGTCTCTACCGGCTTCGGGGCGCTGGCTACCACATTCATTCCCGCCCCCCGGCGCGCCCAGCTGCAACGCTCCCTGGTTCGCTCCCACGCAGCCGGCAGCGGGGAGCTGGTGGAGGATGAAGTCATCCGCGCCATGATGGCGCTACGCATCCAATCCCTGGCCACCGGGCACACCGGGATTCGCCCGGAGACTCTACGCACCTATGTTGGGGTGTTGAATGCCGGGATTATCCCGGTGGTGCACGAATACGGTTCACTCGGATGCTCCGGCGACCTCTCTCCACTGGCCCACTGCGCGCTCGTGCTCATGGGGGAGGGGCGGGCCCGCTATCAGGGTGAGGAAATGGACGGCGAAGAGGCGTTGCAGCGTGCCGGGCTTGATCCGGTTGAGCTCACTGAAAAAGAGGGGCTAGCGCTCATTAACGGTACCGACGGTATGCTCGCGATGGCGGCCCTCGCGATCGTCGACTTTGAGCAACTCCTGGACGTCCTCGACCTAGCAGCGGCGATGAGTATTGATGCTCTCCTGGGAACAGACTCTGCCTTCGAGGCAGGGCTGATCGCGCTGCGCCCGCAGGTGGGACAGCAAGCCTCCGCTGCCAATATCAGCCGGTATATGGCTGGCAGCCAGATACGCGAATCCCATCGTGGCGGTACCGATACACGGGTACAGGACGCCTATAGTATGCGCTGCGCGCCGCAGGTGGCCGGGGCAGCTCGCGATACCCTGGCACATGCTCGTACTATCGCTGAACGCGAATTGGCCTCCGCCATTGATAACCCGGTTATATATGAAGGACGGATCGCGTCCAATGGCAATTTCCACGGCGCTCCGATTGGGTACATTCTCGACTTCCTAGCTATTGCTGTGGCCGATGTGGCCTCGATCAGTGAACGCCGCACTGACCGGCTCCTCGATACGGCCCGTAATCAAGGGCTCCCTCCATTTCTAGCCCACGAGCCGGGCGTCGACTCGGGCATGATGATCGCCCAGTACACCGCTACCGGGATCGTATCTACCCTGAAGCGGTACGCCGCCCCCGCATCAGTCGATTCCATTCCGTCCTCGGCCATGCAAGAAGATCACGTCTCGATGGGATGGGCGGCCGGGCGTAAACTCCGCCGCGCCCTCGCCGGCTTGGCACAGGTGGCGGCCATCGAAATGCTCTGCGCCGGGCGCGCTCTGCAACTGCGGGCCCCCCTACAGTCTTCACCCGCCATTCAGCGGGTCTTAGCAGTCTTCGCGGAAGCCGGTATTGAACCACCGGGGCCTGACCGTTTCCTCTCCGCCGATATTGCTCGTGCCACCACTCTCGTCACCACCGGAGCCGCCCTCGCGGCCGCCCAGAAGGAGCCCGCATGAACCCCATCACTGCCCCCCGCGGCACCCAGTTGACCGCCCGCTCATGGGCCACCGAAGCGCCCATGCGCATGCTCATGAATAACCTCGACCCGGAGGTGGCCGAACGGCCCGAAGACCTCGTTGTCTACGGCGGTACCGGGCGGGCCGCGCGCTCCTGGGATGCGTTCCACGCCATGGTTCACACCCTGCAAGACCTGCGCGAAGACGAAACCATGCTGGTGCAGTCCGGTAAACCCGTGGGCGTCCTACGCACCCATGAATGGGCCCCGCGGGTACTAATCGCCAACTCCAACCTCGTGGGGGATTGGGCTACCTGGCCCGAATTCCGCCGCCTAGAGGCGTTGGGGCTCACCATGTACGGGCAGATGACCGCCGGATCCTGGATTTACATTGGCACCCAAGGGATCGTCCAGGGCACCTTCGAAACTTTCGCGGCCATCGCTGATAAGCGCTTCGGCGGAACCCTCGCCGGCACGCTCACCCTCACTGCCGGCTGCGGCGGTATGGGCGGGGCCCAACCCCTGGCGGTCACCCTCAACGGCGGCGTCTGTCTTATCGTCGACGTCGATCCCGCCCGCCTGCACCGGCGCGTGAAGCACCGCTACCTGGACGAGGTGGCCGATAACCTCGATGACGCAATCGCGCGCGTGGAGGCCGCCAAGTCCGACTATCGCGCCCTTAGCGTCGGCGTCGTCGGCAACGCTGCCGAGATATTCCCCGAACTGCTGCGCCGCAACGTCGAGATTGACATCGTCACCGACCAGACCAGCGCTCACGACCCGCTCAGCTACCTGCCACTCGGCATCGAGCTGGACGACTGGCAGGACGCCGCCCGCCGTGACCCCGCTGGCTTCACAGAACAAGCCCGTGCCAGTATGGCCGCTCACGTCGAGGCGATGGTTGGGTTCCTCGATCGAGGCGCAGAAGTCTTCGATTACGGTAACTCCATCCGCGATGAAGCTCGCTTGGGTGGTTTTGAGCGGGCCTTCGACTTCCCCGGATTCGTACCCGCATATATCCGCCCCCTGTTCTGTGAAGGAAAAGGCCCGTTCCGGTGGGCGGCTCTATCAGGAGATCCGCGCGATATTGCGGCCACGGATGAAGCAATCCTCGATCTGTTCCCCGATAACGCCCGCCTGCACACCTGGATTCGAGGTGCCCAAAAGGAAATCGCCTTCCAGGGGCTGCCAGCCCGGATCTGCTGGCTAGGGCAGGGGGAGCGAGACCGCGCCGGCGAGGTGTTCAATCAGCTCGTCGCTGATGGTCGCGTGCAGGCACCGATCGTCATCGGCCGCGATCACTTGGACACCGGCTCGGTTGCCTCACCCTACCGCGAAACCGAAGCGATGAAAGACGGCTCGGACGCTATCGCAGACTGGCCACTGCTCAACGCATTGACGGCGGCGTCGTCGGGCGCCACCTGGGTGTCCATCCACCACGGCGGCGGGGTCGGAATGGGGCGGTCCATCCATGCCGGTCAGGTCTGCGTGGCCGATGGAAGCGACCTGGCGGCCCAGAAACTCGCCCGCGTGCTCACCAATGACCCAGCTCTCGGGGTGCTGCGCCACGCCGATGCCGGATACGACACCGCCCGCCGCGTGGCCGCTGAACAGGGCCTTACCATCCCGATGGAGGCCCAGTGATACCGGAGCCCACAACCGGCGAGATTGCGGATATCGCCATCCGCCTGCAAGCCCTATTCGCTGAAATAGAAGATATTGGCCGCACTCCAGCTGGCGGGTACCGCCGCTTCGTCGCCACTGCGGAAGACGTCGCCTTGCGATCGTGGTTTCAGACGCAGGCCGCTCGCCTAAAGCTGCGGTACGAAGTCGATCCGGCCGGGAATCAGTGGGCCTGGTGGGGAGAGCGCGAACCCGGATACGTCGTCGTCGGGAGCCACCTCGATTCGGTGCCCGACGGCGGAGCTTTCGACGGTCCGCTGGGTGTCCTGAGCGCGCTGGTAGCGGTTGAGATGATGCAGGAGCAGAAGTGGCAGCCGGCAGTGCCGTTAGCCATTGTGAACTTCACGGAGGAAGAAGGGGGTCGCTTCCCTCTCGCCTGCCGCGGGTCGCGGATTCTCACCGGGGCCGCCGACCCAGCCACGGTCGCTGACTTGCGCGATAGTGACGGTATCCGGCTGGGAGATGTGTGCACAGAGCTTGCCGCAGACCCCCAGCGGATCGCCGAGATTGGCCGCTACGTGGAGCTCCATATTGAGCAGGGCCGTAACCTCGCCCCGATGGGAGAGCGCCTCGCCGTGGCGAATGCAATCTGGCCGCACGGCCGTTGGCTGATTGACCTTCCGGGCGTTGCCGATCACGCCGGGACCACCCGCATGGAGGACCGCACTGACGCACTGGTCAAAGCCGCCCGGATTATCCTCGCCGTCCAGGAAGCGGCCATTGACGCCGGGGCGGTGGCCACGGTCGGAAAGATCAGCAACGAACCCGGCGCAATCAACGCGATCAGCTCGCGCGCCACCTTGTCTCTCGATGCGCGCGCCGCCACTGAAGGCACCCTCGCCGCCGTCCTTGCGCCGATTACCGCCGCCGTACAAGCTGAAGGAGGCGAGATTTCGCAGGTATCCCACACCCCGGAAACCGCCTTCGATCCGGGGCTGTGTGCTCAGCTGAGTGAATACCTCCAGGCTCCGCTGCTCGCCACCGGCGCGGGGCACGACGCCGGGATCCTCGCCGACGCTGGCGTGCCCGCCACCATGCTGTTCGTGCGCAACCCGACCGGTACCTCCCATTCCCCAGCCGAATCCGCCAGCTGGGATGACTGCGGCTACGGAGCCTACGCTCTCATGCATACCCTCATGCTCCTGGCAGGTGATCAATGACGTCGTATTGGGTATCTGAAGCAGTCCTGCCCGCTGGGATGGCGCGAAACGTTCGTCTCACCGCCGCTGGCGGCCACTGGGAGCGGCTCGAGCTAGACGTACCGGCACAGCCGGGCGATACCCGGCTGCCGGGCCTGCTCCTGCCGGGTTTCACTAATGCACACTCGCACGCCTTCCATCGCGCCCTGCGGGGACGCACCCATACTGCCAGTGCGCCAGGGGAGAACTTCTGGACCTGGCGCGCCAACATGTATAACATTGCCGCTCAGCTGACTCCCGAGCGCTACTACGCCCTCGCACGTGCCACCTTCGCAGAGATGGTCCTGGCGGGCTACACCCGAGTGGCAGAGTTCCACTATGTGCATCACCGCAGCGGCGGGCAGCCCTATGAGGAGTCCAACGCGATGGGCCACGCCCTTGCCGCAGCCGCCGCCGACGCCGGTATTCACCTAACACTTCTGAGCGTGTGCTATCTGCACGGCGGGCTGTCTTCCTCCGGCTACCGCGATCTCGATCCTCTGCAACGGCGTTTCAGTGACGGTAGCGTAGATGCTTTCGCAGCCCGTACCCGCAAGCTCCGCGCGGACTTAGCTGATCAGTCGCACTGTACCGTGGGCATCGCTGCCCACTCAGTGCGAGCCACAATGCCGGAAGAGTTACGAGCGCTCGCTGAACTACGTGCCGAATTGGAGTGCCCCGCGCACGTTCACGCCAGTGAGCAGCCCGCCGAGGTGGCCGATGCCCTCGCCTACTGCGGGCGCACCCCTATCGGCATACTTGCCGACGCCGGCTTCCTCAGTGCCGACACCACCGTCGTGCACGCCACCCACCTGAGCGACGATGATATCTCCCTGCTCGCTGACAGTGGCGCTACGGTCGCATTCTGCCCGACGACGGAGCGCGATCTGGCCGATGGAATCGGGCCAGCCCGCGCCCTGCATCAGGCTGGAGTGCCGCTAAGTGTGGGATCTGACCAACACGTCCATATCGACCCGTTCGCCGAAGTCCAGGCCCTGGAAGGTCATGAGCGTCTGCGCAGCGGCGAGCGCGGGCATTTTTCACCCACCGAGCTGAGCATGGTCGCCGCTGCCCGCGCCCCCATCGGAACTCCACACCTATCTGAGGCCAACATCGCAGGCAGCCCCGGTTCTGGCGGGAGCAGCAATACCAGTGGGAGCGCTTTCTGCCTAGCAGTCGGTGCTCCGGCGGACGCGATCGCCGTCAGCCCCCGGAGCCCGCGTACTGCTGGCAGCCGCGGAGCTGAGATCATGATGACGGCAGCGGCCGCCGATATTACCGATGTTATTGGCGCTGGGGTACACCACGTGCAGGACCGGCGGCACCGGCTCGGGGACGTCGGAAACCTACTAGCGGAAGCAATCGAGGAGTTATGGCCAGCATCATCCTGACCGGCATCGGTCAGCTCATCACCTGTGCACCCGGCGCAGACGCTGCCACTTCGGTGCGGCCCAGCGTCGGCGGCAGTGATGAGGAACTTTTGGGGGTACGCACCGGCGTTGCCGTCGTGGTAGACGATGGCCGGGTGGCCTGGATTGGGCCAGAAAACCGGGCCCCTGCCGCCGACAGCGTCCGGGACATCGACGGACGGTGCTTGATTCCTGCCTTCGTCGACAGCCACACCCATCTGGTATTCGCCGGTGACCGGTCTGCTGAATTCGCGGCCCGCATGGCCGGTTCTAGGTACGACGGAGGAGGTATTGCCACCACCGTTGCAGCCACCAAAGCGGCCAGTGATCGGGAGCTGACGAGCCTGACGGAACGCCGACTGGCCGCAGCGAGGGCGGGCGGTACCGGCGTCGTCGAAATTAAAAGCGGCTACGGGTTGGATGCACAAACCGAAGCGCGAATACTGCAGGTAGCCCAGCGGTTCACCCCGGAAACCACGTATCTCGGGGCCCATGTGGTTCCGCCGGGGTGGGATCACGATGCGTACACCGATTACGTCTGCGGCCCAATGTTACGGGCCTGTGCCCCCCATGCGCGCTGGGTGGACGTCTTTTGCGAGCCCAATTCACCCCATGCCTTTGACGGCGACCAGGCCCGCGCAGTGCTGCAGGCTGGGATCGCTGCCGGACTCCTCCCACGCGTCCACGGTAACCAACTCGGACACGGCCCCGGCGTACAACTGGCCTGTGAACTGGGGGCTGCGAGCGTGGATCACTGTACCTATCTCAGTTTGGCAGATATCGATGCTCTGGCCCAGTCGGGCACGGTTGCGACCCTACTACCCGGCGTGGAATTTTCCACCCGGTCACCCTACCCGGACGCCGCCAAACTGTGGGCAGCGGGGGTGCGCGTAGCCTTAGCGACAGACTGTAACCCCGGAACGTGTTACTCCGCTTCTATGCCCCTGATGATCCAACTGGCGGTTCGGGAAATGGGTTTAACGGTGCCGCAAGCCCTGTGGGCCGCTACCCGCGGGGGAGCACTGGCGCTTAATCGTAATGATATTGGGATCATTGCTCCCGGTGCGTTGGCTGAATTCAGCGTCGTCGATGCGCCAAACTATGAACATCTGGCTTACCACATCGGTATGCCAGTTGCGTCATATCTGGACGTTTGAGGAGTGTTATGACTAAGAAGTTCCGCTTAGGGCTATTGCCGCGGATCGGAATCGCCATCGTCGCCGGTATTGTGTTGGGGCTGTTTGTGCCCCACTGGTTTACGCGCATTTTCGTGACGTTCAACGCCGTCTTTGGTCAATTCTTATCTTTCTCTATCCCGCTGATCATCGTTGGCCTCATCACGCCTGCAATCGCCTCCCTCGGCCGCGGAGCTGGCAAATGGCTGGCAGTCACCGGGGGGATTGCTTACCTCTCCACCATGATCGCCGGATTCCTGGCACTGGGTACCGGGCTACTCGTGTACCCGCATATCTTGAAAGCCGGTACCGTATCGGAGCAAGCAAACCCTGAAGATGCCCTGCTTTCACCGTTTTTCACGGTAGAGATTCCACCGATCTTTGGGGTCATGACGGCCCTGGTATTGGCATTCGTTCTCGGCGCGGGCCTGACGATCACCAAGGGCAGAATTCTTTTCGAGGCCGCCGTCGATTTCCGCGATATCATCAACCGCGTCATCGGCAAGATCATTATCCCTCTTCTGCCCCTCTATATCTTCGGCATTATCCTTAATATGACCGTTGCAGGCGAGGTATTCCGCGTTATCGGCACCTTCCTTTCAATTATTCTCATTGTCTTCGCCCTCACCGTCGTGATACTGCTGCTGCAATATGGCGTGGCCGGAGCGTTGAAGAAACAGAATCCGCTCAGCATGGTGAAAACCATGCTGCCGGCATATGCGACTGCGCTGGGAACGTCGTCGTCGGCCGCTACCATCCCAGTAACACTGCGCCAAGCCCTCAAGATGGGGGTAAGCGAACCGGTGGCCTCCTTTGTTATCCCACTGTGTGCCACCGTCCATCTAGCCGGCTCCACCCTGAAGATCACCAGCTTCGCGCTCGCCATTATGTATCTGAGCGGCACCCCGATCAATATCGGGCTGATGATCGGGTTCATTTTCATGCTCGGTATCACCATGGTGGCTGCCCCGGGCGTCCCCGGTGGCGCGATCGTAGCGGCCTCCGGTTTGCTCACCTCCATGCTGGGCTTCAGTGAACCTGAGGTGGCTCTCATGATCGCTACCTACATCGCGATTGACAGCTTCGGCACCGCCACCAACGTCACCGGCGACGGCGCTATCGCCGCTATCGTGGACCGGCTGAGTGCGGGGCGCTTTGGGAATCCGCCGGCGGTCGTTTTCGACGACCTAGAACGCGGTGATACCGATAGTCACACCACGCCGCGAGGCTAATTCAGCGTGCTTGTGTCCGCAGCCCGGCAGACCGGAGTTGGACTGCCGGGCTGCAGATTTGCCTTGCCTGGGCTATCCGTGCCAATTATGCGTAACCATTCGGCCCCCTGGGCTGATTAGCGCCTCGTAGGGGCGTACTTGTCAGCCCGTAGGGCGAAGGCGGGGAGCCAGTGGGTGCTGGCATAGTTATCGCCGGTTACCTCACTAACGGAGGCGTCGAAGAGTCGCTGTGCTTGCTGGCGCACGTATCCGGTTGTGGCGGCATCCGCACTTTCCAGGTGCCCGGCCAGGCGATGGAGCACGCCGGACCGAAAGAGGTTGAGACCGTGCCAATGCACCTGTTTGGCATCACGACTATTCGTGTACACCACCCGATAGCATTCCAGCGGGCTCTGCCAGCCGGGCAGGAACTCGTCTATAAACGCCGCCACGTCGAGTGGGCTGAGGTGGGCGCACATGGCTTCAACAACTGCCAGGCCGGGGGAGAGGAAGTCATGGCCAGAACGTTCCCACTGTTGTGGCCACGACCCCTTCCCCAGGTACCACTGAGATAAACGTTCACCGATAAGCGTGCGCAGCGGCCCCGGCACCACTGCCATACCGCCCGGCTGCGCGTCCAACTCTGGCAT
>JAEWHO010000039.1 GCA_023387755.1 Actinomycetes bacterium
GGATGTTCGTGTGCCGATGGTGCGGCGGGGAAGAGGTGTTGTTCCGAAGATCGATAGCAAGTGCTATCGGAAGGAGATTGGAGGAGTGTGCGTGGCGGAGGGGCTGGGGGCGTGAGAGGGAGGTGAGGGCGCGACGACGTGGCTGATAGCGGTTGCTATCAGTTTTCGAAATTAGTTCTTATACCCCGCGCGATAGGAAGTGCTATCGGCCCGGCCCCGGGGGCCCAGACCCCCGCGCGGGCCCGAGCTTCTGCCCACTACGGCCTGAGATATTCGCGGGTGAGCTCAGCGGCGGCAGCCCGTAGGAATTCCTCGGCACGCGCTATCGAGTCCCGCAGTGGCGTTGCGGCAGGGGCAATCGCCCGCGCCGATACCACTCCGTGCCGCGCGCACTGCTCCTCCATACCGTCCTCAACCCGGCCAGCTAGCACGTGCACCGGCACGCCGGCCCGCTGGGCGCGGCTGGCCACCGCCATCACCGCCTTCCCGTGCCAGGACTGATAATCGAAGGCGCCTTCCGCCGTCACCACCGCATCGGCCCGCGCACACAACTCATCAAAACCGGTCGCCTCCAACACCGCTTCCGCCCCCGGCACCAGCTCCGCCCCGAAGAACGCGAGCATGGCCGCTCCCAAACCACCGGCCGCCCCCGCACCGGGCGTATCCTCCACATCCACCCCGAGGTCGCGACGCAACAGTTCAGCCAGGTGCGCCAAGCCCGCATCCAACTCTTCCACTTGTTCCTCGCTCGCCCCTTTTTGCGGGCCAAAAACAGCCGCCGCACCGTGCGGGCCAGTGAGCGGATTATCGACGTCGCACATTGCTCGCACTTGCACCCCGGCGGGCAACAGCCCGCCGGGTGGCAGGGCGATCCGGGAGATTCGATGCAGACTAGCACCTACTGGAGTGAAGGGCTGATCGTCGTCGTCGAAAAACTGGACGCCGCAGGCGGCCGCCGCCCCGCACCCGCCGTCGGTGGTGGCTGACCCGCCGAGCCCCAGCAAGATCTCACTGGCCCCCGCGTGGGCCGCAGCCAGGAGTAGCTCCCCGACGCCGAAAGTGGTGGCCTCGTGAGTGCGCAGATCCTCACCGACGAGCGGCAGCCCGGCCGCCTCGGCCATCGCCAAGGCGGCCCGGTTATCAGGCAGCAGCGCCCATCTGGCTGTCACGGACTGGCCGAGCGGGCCGGTGACGAGCACCTCTCGCACGTCCGCACCCGGGCAGGCGAGCGCGAAGGCTTCCACCGTACCTTCCCCGCCGTCCGCGATGGGGATGAGATCGACGTCGGCGTCCGGGTGCTCAGCGCGGATCCCGGCCGCAACGGCGTGGCAGACCTGCTCGGCGGTGAGGGAGCCTTTGAGGGAATCGGGAGCGATGAGAATCCGCATGAGGAACCTTTCTGCGCCTACAGCACCAGCCAGAGCAGGAAAATCCCGACCATACTCGACACCCCGAGGGCCGCCGTCATGAGCGTCTGGGTGCGGTATCCCTGCTCGGTGGTGAGTTCACCGAACTTCGTGACCACCCAGAAGTAGGAGTCGTTCGCGTGCGAGACCGTCATCGCGCCCGCCCCGATCGCCATAACCGCCAGCGCCGTCAACGCTGGGGTGTCCAGCCCGAGCGTGGGCAGGAGCGGTGCCACAATCCCCGACGTCGTCACCAGCGCCACCGTGGACGAGCCCTGCGCCGTCTTGAGAATCGCCGAGAGCAGGAACGGGAAGAAAATCCCGAACCCGGCCAGCGAAGCCGCATTATCAGTAATGAACGGCACCACCGGCGAGGCGGAAATAACCTTCCCTAATACCCCGCCGGCCGCCGTAATAAACAGAATCGGCCCGACCGTGGTGAGGGTCTTTTCCGTGAGCTCCCCGGTTTCCCGCAGCCGCCCGGTGGCAGCCAACATGACGACGGCGAGTACCACGCCAATCGCCAACGCGATAATCGGAGCGCCCACGAAGGCCAAGATCTGGCCGCCCAGGCCGGGCACCTTCAGGGCAGCCGCAACCGAGCCGAGGGCCATCGCCAGGATGGGCACCACAATAGGTGCCAGGGTGAGCAGGCCGGAGGGGAGTTTGCCCTGACTATCGCGGATCTCCTCATAGGTCTCTGCGACATCCTCGGCGCTCAGCGCCGCGCCGTCACGATCATCCTCCGCGCGCACCCGCCGACCCAACCACGGGGCGAGGAACGCCAGCACCACCATCGGGATAATCGAGGCCGCCACGCCCAGCCCGATCACCAGGAGCAGATTATCGCCGATTCCGAGGTTCGCGGCCGCCGCAATGGGGCCGGGCGTAGGCGGAATAAACACGTGGGCGATATAAAGACCACCGGAAAGCGCCATCGACATCGCCACCGAGGAGGCGGCGGTGCGGGTGATGAGGGCGCGGCGAATCGGGTTGAGGATCACGAAGCCGGAATCGCAGAACACCGGGATGGACACCACCCAACCCATGATTTGCATTGCCAAAGCCGGACGCCGCTTCCCAACCAGGCGCACCACCATATCGGCGAGCTTGAACGCGCCGCCGGTAACCTCCAGAACAATCCCGATGAACGCCCCGAAGATAATGACGAGACCGATGGAGGTAAAAGCACTCGAAAAACCCTGACCTATCAGTGTGGGCAGGCCGGTAGTCGTGAGTTTCCCATCGGCGTCCTTAACGTCCTTCAGCGGCAGTCCCACCACGAGGCCAAAAACCAATGAAACCGCCATAATGGCGAAGAAAGGATGGACTTTCCAGCGGGAAATCGCCACGATCATCACGGCAATCGCCACCACGAAAGCGATAATCGACAACACACCAGACATGACGGGAGCTCCTTCATTGGAGACGAGGATCACTCCAGTTTACTGCAGTGCCGCGCGCATTTAACAGTGATTCGGCCCGGCCCTCGGTCACGGAGATAAAAGGCCCGGTGAGGTTATCGTCACCAGCGTGGCAGGCAGTCTCAACAGGCCGCAATGACACCGGCCCCCTATGCTCGACATATGACGACAACCGTGGCGATTGTGGGCGCAGGCCCGCGTGGAGTCGGAGCGCTACTAGCCCTAGCCCGGCAATACTCAGCCGGGGAGTGCGGCCCGCTTGAGGTGCACGTATTCGGCGTATTTGACGACGACGGCGCACGCGTGGCTGGCTACGGATCGGGTTGGCGGCCCGACCAGCCCGACTTTGTGCGCCTGAACGCCAATAGCGGCATCGTCGATATGTGGCGTGCCTACCGGCCGGAACACGGGACGGGGGAGAATACGGACGTTGAAGATGCCCTGCCCGGCGCTGACGAGAACGAAGCTGCCGAAGGCGGGGACGGGGCTGCCGCAGGCGGGGAGGAGGCTGCCGCAGGCAGGGATGAGGCTGCCGCAGGCAGGGACGAGGCTGCCCTAACCGGTGCCCTCGGCCCCACCTTCCACGAATGGGCCGCCAGCAACGCCCCTGAGTGGGCACAAGAGGAATTTCCGCCGCGCGCCGTTATCGGCCAGTATTTTGCTGACTGCTACGCCTGGATTACCGCGCACCTGCCGGCGTCGATGACGCTTATCGAACATGGCTACGCCACCCACATCCGCCGCGAAGAAGCGGCAGACGTTACAGTGCCGAATGGGACCGGCCCGTCGAGCGATGGCGGCGCCGTAGACAACCCGGAAACTGCGCGCCCCGCCTGGCTGGTCGAGTCCGCCGAGACTGACCCGGTTAGGGCCAACGAGCTGCTCCTCGCCGTCGGGCATGCCACCGATAATCCGAACCCGCTCACGGCTGCCGCAATCGGAGACGAAAGCGGCGATATTCTCGTCATCGATTCGGCCTACCCCGTCTCCCGACTGGACGCGATTGCCCCCGGCGCGCAGGTGGCCGTGCGCGGCGCGGGCCTGAGTTTTGTGGACGTCGCCCTGGCGCTCACCGAGGGGCGTGGTGGGCGATTCGTGGCCGTAGACGAGGGTGAGCATTGCGATCAAGTGCGGTACGAGCCCGGCCCGACGGCGGCCGCCCTTCTCCGCCCAATCGCCACCGATGGGCGCTTCCAGCCCGCGAAACCACCGCACGAGTTCGCCGAGGACCACTCCGCCGCGATCGCCCGCGCGCAGGAGCGGGTCGAAAAGGCGGAAGATTTGCCGGAAATTCAGGCGATCTTTGTGGAACTAGTGGCCGGGGTGGCGCGCGCCGAGGGGGCAGACGGGGATGTTTCCGCCGCCCTCGCCCCACCCGAACCGGCCCCGCACGCCGGAGAAGCAGAGCTTACCGATTCCGTCCACGCTGCCGCCAACCCGGCCGACGCCACCATCGAAGCCATCGCCGGCACCCTGTGGGCGGCGATCTACGGGGCCGTAGTGGAGCGGGTTTCCGGGCAGGAATGGCCAGCCGAACAGTGGCGTGACTTCACCGAGTTCACCGCGAGTGTGGAGCGGTTTTCCTTCGGCCCACCCCCGCAGTCGGCGGCGAAAATCCAGGCGCTCATTGACGCGGGCGTGATCGACACCGAATGGCTCGATAGCGGGGTAGACCAGAGCGAAATCGCCGCGTTGAGCGCTCGCGGACAGCACGTGGACGCCGTCGTCGACGCGGTTTTGGCCCCGCCGGGATGGTGGGCCGGCGCGTATCCCGCCCTCGCACCCTTGGACGAAATCCTCGGTCAGTGGGCCAGCCACGGGCGCGGGGGAGCGCGGGCCGGGGTGAGGATTAACGACGACGCCGCCGTCCTCGACGCAGCCGGAAACCCAGTGCCGGGGCTGGCCGCAATCGGCCGGATAACGGAGGAATGGGTACTCGGCAATGACACGCTCAACCAGGCGCTGCACGAGCATCCGCGCCGCTGGGCCGCACGGATTGCGGTAGCGTCCGCAGGCCGGGTGTGAACGCGGTAAATTGAGATGAACGCACCTGTAGCTGGGAGGGAATATGTCAACGCTAGTGGTCGGTGTTGCCGGAGGGACGGGCAGCGGGAAAACCACCCTCACCCGGGCACTGATTGAGAGGTTCCCCGGGAAAACCAGCGTTATATTCCACGACAACTACTACCGGCAGCATGACGAACTGAGTTACGAGGAACGCTGCAAACTCAACTATGACGCCCCCGAGGCCTTCGATAACGACCTCATGGTGCAACAGCTGAAAGAGCTTACCGCCGGGCGGGCTGTGCAATGCCCGGTTTATGACTACACCGTGCACAACCGGTCCGAGGAGACGATCCTTATCGAACCGGCACCGGTGCTCATTGTGGAGGGAATTCTTATCTTCGCAGAGCCCGAGATCTGCGACCTGATCGATATCAAACTCTTCGTTGATACCGACGCCGATGTACGGATTTTGCGGCGTATTAAACGCGACGTCGTGGAACGTGGCCGCACCCTCGAATCGGTGGAGAAACAGTACCTCACCACCGTGAAACCGATGCACGAGTTATACGTGGAACCCTCGAAAGGCCGCGCCGACCTCATCATCCCCGAAGGCGGGCACAACCTGGTGGCGCTGGACATGCTCATCCACCGGATCGACCGGCAGCTCGCGCACAGCTAACGGGTCGGTGTAAAGCCCGCGACGGTTGCTGCCGGTAAGGGCGGATTCTTCGGTATTCTGGGGGGCGTACCCGAGTGAAGAGGAACGCACCTTGGCGACCATTATTTACACCCACACCGATGAAGCCCCCATGCTGGCGACCCATTCGCTGCTGCCGATCATTGAGGCATTCGCGAAGACCGCCGGCGTCGAGGTGGAAACCCGCGATATTTCCCTGGCCGGCCGTATCCTGGCCGCATTCGCGGATCAGCTACCCGCCGACCAGCAGGTGAGCGACGCGCTGGCTGAACTTGGTGATCTGGCCAAAAAGCCGGAAGCAAACATTATTAAGCTCCCGAATATCTCCGCCTCTATCCCGCAGTTGAAGGCCGCGATTAAGGAACTACAGGCGCAGGGCTACGCGCTGCCGGACTACCCGGACGCCCCCACCTCCGACGCCGAGAAGGACGCCAAGGCCCGCTATGACGCGGTTAAGGGCTCTGCGGTGAACCCGGTGCTGCGCGAAGGTAACTCGGATCGGCGTGCCCCCCTGGCCGTGAAGAACTACGCCCGCAAACACCCGCACCGCATGGGCGCATGGAGTGCCGACTCTAAGACGAACGTCGCCACGATGGGGCACGATGATTTTGCGTCCAACGAGCAGTCCGTAGTGATGCCCACCGACGACGTCCTCACCATCCAGTTGCGCACTGCCGACGGCGAGGTGACCGCCCTGAGGGAGGGGCTGAAGGTCCTGGCCGGGGAAGTTGTGGACGGAACGTTCATGTCCGCCGCCGCCCTGGACACCTTCCTGGCCGAGCAGGTGCAGCGCGCCAAGGACGAGGACGTACTCTTCTCCGTCCACCTGAAGGCCACCATGATGAAGGTGTCCGACCCGGTGATCTTCGGGCATGTGGTGAAGGCCTACTTCGCGGACGTCTTCGCGAAATACGGTGAGGAGCTGGCAGCCGCGGGGCTGTCCGCCAATGATGGCTTGGGCGCGATCTTCGCCGGCCTGGATGCCGGGGCGTGCGAGAACGCCGCCGAGATTAAGCAGGCCTTTGAGCAGGCGCTCGCGGACGGCCCTCGCCTTGCGATGGTGAACTCGGACAAGGGCATCACCAACCTGCACGTGCCCTCCGACGTCATCGTGGACGCCTCCATGCCCGCGATGATCCGCACCTCCGGCCACATGTGGGGGCCCGACGGCGAAGAAGCCGACACCCTGGCGGTCATCCCGGACTCCTCCTACGCCGGCGTGTACCAGACCGTTATTGAGGACTGTAAACGCAATGGCGCCTTCGACCCGACCACGATGGGGTCGGTGCCGAATGTGGGCCTGATGGCACAGAAGGCCGAGGAATACGGCAGCCACGATAAGACCTTCGAGATCACGGCCGCGGGCACGGTGGAAGTGGTGAACTCCGCGGGCGAGGTGCTCATGAGTCACGACGTGCAGCCCGGCGATATTTGGCGGGCCTGCCAAACCAAGGACGCCCCCATCCGGGACTGGGTGAAACTCGCGGTCACGCGGGCACGCCTGTCCGACACCCCGGCGATCTTCTGGCTGGACGAAAACCGGGCCCACGATGCCAACCTCATCGCCAAGGTGAAGGAATACCTGCCGGAACATGACACCGACGGGCTCGACATTACGATTATGAACCCGGTGGAAGCCACCCGAAAGTCCGTGGAACGGATCCGGGAAGGCAAGGACACCATCTCCGTCACCGGCAACGTGCTGCGCGACTACAACACCGACCTGTTCCCGATCCTGGAACTGGGAACTTCCGCGAAGATGCTCTCGGTAGTGCCGCTCATGAACGGCGGCGGCCTGTTCGAGACCGGCGCGGGCGGGTCCGCCCCCAAGCACGTGCAGCAGCTGATGGAAGAAAACTACCTACGCTGGGATAGCCTCGGTGAGTTCCTGGCGCTCGCAGAATCGCTGCGTCACCTGGCGCGTTTTGCTGACAACCCGCGGGCCGCCGTCCTCGCTGACGCCCTCGATGTGGCCACCGAAGGGGTACTGAATGAAGGCAAGTCCCCCGCGCGTAAGCTCGGCCAGATCGACAACCGCGGTTCCCACATGTGGTTGGCCGTGTACTGGGCTAAGGCGCTCGCAGAACAGAGCGACGACGCCGAACTGGCGGGCACGTTCGCGGGGGTAGCCGAAGAACTCGCCGCCAAGGCAGAGGAGATCGACGCCGAGCTGATCGCAGCCCAAGGCACGGCAGTGGACCTCGGCGGTTACTACCGGCCCGATAGCGCTAAGACCAGCGCCGTCATGCGCCCCAGCAGCACGCTGAACGGGATTATTGACGCGCTCTAAGCGCTAGGCGGCAAGAATTGCCGACAGCTTTCCGGAGGGCGGAGCGGATTATTCTCGCTCCGCCCTCCGCCTGAGTTCCTCAGTTTACGTGCCCCATGGAGTTTGGAGCAGTCCACACCTATCACCTGACTAGGGGTTTCATCTGAAGATTTCCTCATGAGTGCCGGTGCGCAGGAAGATCGCAAGACCGTCGGAGACTTGCCAGATGCACAGCCAGTTGCCCAAATTGGCCACGTGACATTCTGTGGCTCCCGCCCAGTTGCCCTTGAGCTCGTGCATCCGGTGACGACGCCGGAGCTCCGTCAACGACTCTTCATCGTTTTGGACCACGAGCCGAATGACGTCCTTGAGCAGGCCCATATTGGCATGCTTCTTCTTCAGCTGTTTGACGTCCTTCTCAAACCTGGAGGTGTACTCTGGGCGCAGCATCTTTGGTGGGCCTAGATGTTTAGGGCTTTAAACATCTGCTCCGCCGTCTCGAACCGAGACTTCCCTTCCTCCAATATGCACTTCGATTCGGCTAGGGCTTCGAGGGAGGCGTCGTTGGGCTCGCCGTAACTGAGGTTCAGCGGGATGCGATTCTCGCGGACCATCTGACGATAGAACGCACGCGTCACCGACGACAGATCGAAGCCAAAGTCCTCAGCGATCGCCGCTGCAGCTTCCTTCGTCTCATCATCCACACGTACAGTAACTGAAGCCATAACACCCTCCTTGCAAGACATTCTAACACTTACGTCTTACACACCGAAGGGTGTGTGGTTAGCTTCTACTTCTCTATCGCGTCGTTGAAGGTGCGGGAAATGGTGCCGTCAGGGCGTGAGGTGCGTGAACCTGACCCCCGCGTCCTGCAAGCGCGGGAGGGCGGCAGCGAAACCCTCGGCCGTATGCCCGCCCGGCTGATTCATATGGGCGATCACGATATCGCCGCTTTTCGCCTGGCCGAGTGCGCGTTCGATCTGGGATTGAGAGGCGGTCGCGCCGGCGTCGGCGTTGATTGAAAACCCAGCGATACCCTCCCCGCTGAGGGCGGCCACCTCGATAGCGACGTCGTCATAATGGGCGGTGCCGGAGCGGAAGAAGGCTGGGCTCACCCCCAGGGTGTCCTCCATGAAAACGTGATTATCCCGCACCTCCCGCCAGGCTTCGACGGCGCTCGTGGTGCCCGGGATGCGGTAGGCGGCGCGGCCGGTAACGCTCAGTGGGCAGTGGCGCGTGCCGTGGTTGGCGAGGGTGAAGAGCGGGTCGGCGGCGAGGTCACGGGCGAGGCCCGGGTTCGACTCGATCCAGCGGCGGTTGAGAAAGAGCGTGGCCGGGATAGCCAGGGTGCGCAAGGTGGCGATGAGGTCGGCGTCGAATTGGGAGCCGTGGGGGCCACCGCAGGCGTCGAAGGTTAGGGCCACGCCGGAGTCGATATGCGTGGTGATTCCGGGAATATCCATGCCCCACGCGCGCGGGGTTCGGCCCGCAAAACGCGCGGTGATCTCCTCATCGCTCGGCAGGGATGGGCGTGTGGGTGACGGCGACGGCGCAGATGTGGTGGGCGCAGCAGGCGTGGGCGCGCTGGAAGGTGACGGGCTGCCGCTGGGAGAGGTGCTGGTGGGAGCTGATGTGCTGGGGGATTGCGTGCTGGGGGTGCAGGCGGTGAGCGGTAGGGCGCAGGCCGCCGCGATAAGTAGCTGACGGCGATTAACGGTGTGCCCCATACCAACCAGTCTAATCCCGGCCGTTAGCGCGGCGCATAGCGCGAGCTGGCTCATTGCATCAGGCGGCCAGTTCCGGAGCTGGCCCATTGCCTAAGCTGGGCCATTGCCTGAGCCAGCCGATTGCCTGAGCCAGCCGATTGCCTGAGCTGGCCGATCGCATGTGCTGGCGCAACGGTTAGTTGAGAGGCCAGCGGGCCTTGATGCCGCCGTAGGAACGGGCATATGCCCCCTGGTGTTTGAGCAAGAATTTAAGGAGATTCTAGCGGCCAGGGGGGGGCGAGTAAAGAGTATTGCTGAGGGCGTGTCCATGGGTGCGGTGCCCGGTAAGGTGAAACCATGTTTGCACACGACGGAGACCTTCCCGAGACCATGCTGAACAGCGACAAGAACGTAGCCGAATCGAACTCAGGCGAGTCGAAGCCGGCAGAATCTAATCCCGACAGCGAGCCCGCAGGTGAGCGCTGCGACGGGCACATCTTTGGCGATCTGAAAGACTTTGTGGCAGCCAGCCGTCTCACCGGGTTGGCCGCGCGTCGCGCGGAAGGAGGCCAGCCGGCTCGCGCCGTCGCCGCCGTTACCGCCCTCAACGCCAAGGGTGACGCCTACACCACCCGCCTGGTAGACATCGACCCCGACGGCGGTGACCCCCTCACGCTCACCCGCTCCAAGAAGGGGGAGGCCGCCGTCGCGCTGGGCGAACGCGGGGAACTGTACTTCTCCTCCCAACGCCCCGACGAACACAGCGACAACGACACCGACACCGCCCTGTGGATGCTGCCGCCGCGCGGAGAGGCGCGCGTCATTTTGCGCCGCCCCGGTGGGGTGGACTCCGTTATCGCGGCCGGTGGGCAACTGTTCATCACCGCCTCCACGCTGCGCAACGCCGCCGATGAGGACGCCAACCGCAAGACCCATAAGGCCCGCAAAGAAGCCGGTGTGACCGCGATCTTGCACGAGGACTTCCCGGTGCGATTCTGGGACCACGACCTCGGGCCCGCCTACCCGCGCCTGTACCGCGCCGACGCGCCCGCCTTCGACGGCACCGACACCATTGAGCTCACCGAGATCCCGCTCCCCGAGGGGAAACTCGCGGGCGTCCAGGCCGCCCCGGACGGCAGCTTCCTGCTCGTCACCATGCGGCGGTGGGAGGACGGCGTCAACGACCGCACCAGCGTCTACCACCTCACCCCCGACGGCGACGCCCGCTGCCTGATCGACGCGCAGGCGGACGCGGACCCGCTCGCCAACTACGGGGCCGGCCCGATCAACCCCGCCGGCACCCACGCCTTCATCTACGCTCACACCGGCAACCGCCAAGGCCACCCGCTGCACTGCTGGGGAGAGACCATCGAGATCGCCAGCGGGGAGCGTAAACGCCTCGACTTTGACGACTGGCCCCACGAGGTCACCTGGCTCGACGACGACCGCTACCTCCTTACCGCGGACCGGCGTGGGCGCGGCGGGGTGTACCTGGTCGAAAACCAGCAGCCCACCCTGCTGCTGGAGGACGACTATATGTACACCAACGTCGCGGCCCTAGACGAGCAGCGGATCGTCGCGCTACGCAATGCGATTGACCAGCCGGCGAGCGCCGTCGTCGTCACTACTGCCGGGGCGGTGACGGAACTGGCCCCGCTCACCCCGCCCGCCCACATCGGCGGCACGCTCACCGAAATCGAAGCGACGGCTAAGGACGGCACCACCGTGCGTGCCTGGCTGTGCCTGCCCGCGGACGCTCCCGCAGAAGGCGCACCCCTGCTCACTTTTGCGCACGGCGGGCCGTGGGGGTCGTGGAATGCGTGGACGTGGCGGTGGAATCCGTGGCCCTTCGTCGAGCGCGGCTACGCCGTCCTGCTCCCGGATCCGGCGATCTCCACCGGGTACGGGCAAGCGATGATCGACCGCGGTAATGACGCCATCGGGGACGCCCCCTACACCGATATTCTCGCGCTGATCGACGCCGCTATCGCGCGCGAGGATATCGACGCCGACCGCACCGCGCTGCTCGGCGGCTCCTACGGCGGATATATGGCCAACTGGATGGCCGGGCACACCGGCACGCGCTTCCGCTGCATCGTCACCCACGCGTCCCTGTGGAATATCGACATTATGGGCCGCACCACCGATAACGCCACCTGGTTCGAATGGATGAGCACTAGCCAGGCGCAGGACTACTCCCCGCACCACTTTGCTAGCGACATCCAGGTGCCGATGCTCGTGATCCACGGGGACCGCGACTACCGCGTCCCCATCTCCCAAGGGCACGCCCTATGGCATGCGCTGCTGCGCGACTCTGCCGCAACCGGCCACAAATTCCTGTACTACCCGGACGAAAACCACTGGATCCTCAAGCCCCAAAACTCGCGGATCTGGTACGAAACCGTGCTCGCCTTCGTCGATGAGCATGTGCTCGGGAAGGACTTTGCGCGGCCAGAACTACTCGGGTAAGAGCCCGACGACGCCGGCCCGGTATGAATACCGGGCCGGTGTGCCGGCAGGATGCGATTATGTCGTAGGTGTGGCATAAGCTGGAAGGATGGAAATCGGCTTATCGCGGGCACAGTGGGCGGGGGATTTTCCCGACGAGGTACTGCACCTCCTCAGTGACACCACCCGGATGGAGCGGGCCCAAACACTGGTATCAGCAGGCCGGATCCGCACCGCCGTCGCCGCCGCCGACGGCGACACCCTCATGGCGACAATCCTGCCGCTCCTCACCCCATCCCCCGTTAATGTGCGCGTCAACTACGGCGACACCCTGGACGTCAGCTGCTCATGTGACCAGTGCCAGCCGGATGATCTGTGCGAGCACGTCCTCGCGCTGATTATGCGCGCCCGCGAGGTAGCGGGCGGGGGAAACCACACCGGGGAAAACCATACCGGGGGGCGCGAAACCGGCACACGCCAAACCGGCACACGCCAAACCGGCACACGCCAAACCGCCGCACGCCAAACTGCCCGACGCGAAAGCAGCGAACGCCAGACTGAGGCGCGGCGACCAGCAGCCGCGGCGACCGTCCCACAGGGCGTGGCCCTACAATTCTCGGTCACGCGCGATGATCGGATCGAAATGCGCCCCATGCGGCGCGATCCGGAGGACCCCGGCCGCTGGGTGGGTAGCGGCAGCGCGTGGAAGGCCTACACCGGCTGGCGGCCGGTCAGCTGGGCCACCCCCGAACAGGTTGACGCGATCTTCGGGCTGTATGACATCTTCCTCTCCGCCACCAATCACACCTTCGGGATGGGTGGCACCAGCGTATTCCTGGACGCCATGCCGACGAAGGTCTGGCCGGCTCTGCGGGCCGCGCATGCGGCCGGCGTCGTCATGCTTCCCGGTGGCGGGCTGCCCGACGTTCCCCTCACCCTTGCCCCCACCGCCGCCCCCCTCCACCTGGACGCGCGCCGTGAAGGGGAAGCCCTCACCGTCCGCGCTTTTCTCGACGACGACGCGGCGCGCTCCGCGCGCCGACTCATCCCGCTCGGTCGCCCCATGCACGGGGTGATGGCGGTCGGTAGTGACGGGATCGCTCTGTGCGAATTGACCACCGTTTACGGACCGGATGTACGGGATATCGTCCAGGAAGGGCAGCGTTTTTACTCGCACGCGCAGCGGGCCCTCCGCCGAGACGTGCCTACACTTGTCAGTCAGGTGCCGGTAGTCAGCTCGGATGGCTCCGTCCCGGCATCAGCGCTGCGCCGCCCCCACATGGTGCTCTCTGCCCGCTCGGTGCCCGGCGCGCTCCCGTGCGTCGACCTCACCTGGCAGGTGGATGGTGAGGAGCTATCGGATTTTGTGGCCTGGAAGATCGCGCAGCAGTTCTTCCACCGGCTCGAACTCTCCGCACCGGAGGTATTGGAATATCCCACCGAGCGTGACGACGGCAGGTGGGAACAGCGGGTTATCGGGGCCGCCGACGTGCGTGCGCTCACCGACGAGGGCCTGGAGTGGGTGCGCGCCCAAGAAGGCGTTGAACTCGGGGATATTCAGATCACCCGGCCCGATGAGCAGGCCAGCGACGTCGAAGTTCACGTGCGCGCCGGTGGGCAGATGGACGGCGTCGCCGAAACCCATGCGGGCGGGCGGGTACCGATGGGCGCAAGTCAATGGCTGGACCTCGATATCGAGGTGCGGGTGGCGGGCGAACAGGTGCCGCTCGAGCTCATTATTACGGCCCTCGTGCGGGGCGATAAAGACCTGTACTTGGCGTCTGGCCGGTGGATCAGTTTGGTCAGCGAGCAGTTTCAACCGCTGCGTCAGCTCATCGAATCCTCCCGTGCCTTCGCCGGGAAAAGCCGGAGCCGAGCGGGCCTGCGGGTATCCACGTATGACGCCGCCGCGGCGGCCGCGCTCGCAGAAGTGGGCACCGTGGAGGACTCGCGTGCCCTTGCCTGGGTGAAACAGTGGGAAAACCTCACCCAGCTCGATGAAGCCGCCGACACTATCGCGATCCCGCCGCAGGTGCGGGCAACGTTACGTGACTACCAAGTGCGCGGGGTGGCATGGGCCAGCCACCTGTGGGAACACGGGCTGGGAGGGGTACTCGCCGACGATATGGGGCTCGGTAAAACCCTCCAGATGCTCAGCACGATTACGATCCATCACGGCGCGGACGATCCACCGGTGCTCGTGGTCGCCCCGACGTCGGTGGTGGCCGGGTGGGAGGAACAAGCCGCCCAGTTCACGCCCCACCTGCGGGTGCGGGCATTGCGCCGCTCGCTGGCCTCCAGTGGCGAGGATATTGCCGAGATATGCGCCCATACGGACGTGCTGCTCACCTCCTATGCGCTCGCCCGGATCGACGCCGAGGCGCTCGCCGAACAGCCATTTTCTGCACTGCTTATTGACGAAGCCCAATTCGCGAAGAACCCTGCCTCGAAAACCTTCCAGGCCCTGCGCGGGCTGGATGCGGGCGTCGTTATCGCGATGACCGGCACGCCGGTGGAAAACTCCCTGCAAGATCTATGGGCGGTATTCTCCCTGGCCGCGCCCGGACTGCTCGGCTCCCTGCAACAATTCGACCGGCGCTACCGCAAACCGATTGAACGCGACGGCGCGAGTACAGAACGGCAGGCCCCCGGTGGGGCGCGCAGCGGGCTGGCCGCGGAACGGCAGGCTGAACTGCGGCGGCTGATCGCGCCGCTCCTATTACGCCGAACCAAAGGCGAAGTGGCCAGCGAACTGCCGCCCAAACAGGAACAGATCCAGACGGTCGAGTTGCACGCCGCCCACCGGCGGCGCTACGACCAGCAGCTCCAGATTGAACGGGAACGGATCCTCGGGCTACTCGAAGACGCCGAGCAACACCAGGTGGCGATCCTGCGATCCTTGACGACGCTGCGCCGCCTCGCCCTAGATATCCGCTTGGCTCCTGGAAGTGGCAATGACGAGGCGGGGGCGGCGCCGGGCAGTACGGGCGAGGCATCAGCTAAAACCCGCATGCTGCTGCACAAGTTGGAGGAGGTTACCGCAGAAGGGCACCGCGCCCTCGTCTTCTCCCAGTTCACCTCCTATTTGGGGCTAATTCGCGCCGAACTGACCGCTGCGGGGATCGAATGCTGTTACCTCGACGGCGCCACCCGGGACCGCGCCGCCGAAATTGAGCGGTTCCGCTCCGGCGCCGCCCCAGTCTTCCTCATCTCCCTCAAAGCCGGCGGATTCGGCCTGAACCTGACCGAAGCGGATTACGTCTTCCTCATGGACCCGTGGTGGAATCCGGCCGCCGAGGACCAAGCCGTGGACCGCACCCACCGGATCGGGCAGCGTCGCACCGTGCACGTGTACCGGCTGGTCGCCGAGAACACGATCGAACAGAAAGTGCTCGCCCTGCAGGACCGTAAACGGGAACTGGTCGCCGGAGTGATCGGGTCCGGCGCGGGCACCGGGCGCGGAACCCTCTCCGCCGACGACGTACGCATGCTCCTACACGAAGGCGTCTAGCC
>JAEWHO010000060.1 GCA_023387755.1 Actinomycetes bacterium
ATACAGCCCCATCCTGGCGCGAGAGGAAACGGTGCCCTGGGAGGAATTCGCGCAGATGTTCACCAGCGAAAATCGGCCCAACGCCCGGCCCACCGCCACCGTGCGGGATAGCAAAGGTCTTGTGCAAGTTTAGGTGGGAAACATCCCCACCGAACTGGCCGGGGCGACCAACTGCCACCAGGGCGTTCATATTCGCCCCATCAATATAGACCTGCCCGCCCGCATCGTGGACGATCTGGCATACCTCGCGCACGGTTTCTTCGTAGACGCCGTGGGTGGAGGGATAAGTGATCATAATGCAGGCTAGCTCTGCACCGTGTTTTTCTACCTTGGCGCGCAGATCCTCCACATCGATATCGCCGTTCTCGGCGCAGGCAACAACGACAACTTTCAACCCTGCCAGAGCAGCCGAGGCAGCATTGGTTCCGTGAGCTGATGCCGGGATGAGGCAGATGCGCCGCTGGTCATCGCCACGTGAGTCGTGGTAACCACGGATAGCCAACAGTCCGGCGTACTCGCCCTGGGCGCCCGAATTTGGTTGGAGCGAGCCACAGTCGTAGCCGGTGATGGCGGTGAGCCAAGCGGACAGCTCCTCCATTAGCTCCCGGTAACCGACAGCGTCACTGGCCGGGCAGAACGGATGCAGGTTGGCAAACTTCGGCCAGGTGATGGCCGCCATTTCTACGGCCGAGTTCAGCTTCATCGTGCACGAACCCAGCGGGATCATACCCCGATCCAGCGCATAGTCTTTGTCAGAAAGCCGCCGCAGGTAGCGCATCATCCGGGTCTCGGTGTGATGAGAGTTGAACACCGGATGTTGTAAGTAATCCACCTGACGGGGCTGCTCCACACCGAGGGAGAAGTCACTGCTCGCGTCACCGC
Organism: Actinomycetes bacterium; assembly: GCA_023387755.1. Lineage (GTDB taxonomy): Bacteria > Actinomycetota > Actinomycetes > Actinomycetales > Actinomycetaceae > Bowdeniella. The sequence goes on from JAEWHO010000060.1 coordinate 883, forward strand.
TCCCCCACTGCCCGAGCACCTCTACAACGGTGCTGATGGTCTCCTCACTAGTGGTTTCATCCACACTCAGGCGGAGTGCGCCGTCGGCAATGTAGGCCAAAATCCCGCGCTCATACAGCGCCTCAACAGCTTTATCGACATCCTCACCAAGCGGGATTTCCAGCGTGTCAAAGAAGGCCTGGTGAGCCACCGCAACGCCATGGTCAGCGAGCCCTTGTGCGAGCTTCACAGCTTTAGCGTGGACATCCTGCGCGATCTGCTTAATCCCTTGCGGACCGTGCCAGACCGCGTACATGGACGCCATGACGGCCAGCAGTACCTGGGCAGTACAAATATTCGAGGTCGCTTTTTCTCGCCGAATATGCTGCTCGCGCGTCTGCAGTGCGAGGCGGTAGGCCGGTCTTCCGTCAGCGTCCTTCGATACACCGACCAGGCGCCCTGGCAGCTGCCGCTGCAGCGACTGTTTCACCGACAGGTAGCCTGCATGTGGACCGCCGTAGCCCATCGGCACACCGAATCGCTGAGTGGTGCCGGCAGCAATATCGGCCCCCAGTGATCCAGCTGAAGGTAGTAGTGCCGCCGAGAGCAGATCCTGAACCATAATCACCAGGGCTCCGGCCCCGTGTGCGGCCTCGGTGAGTGCGCGAATGTCTTCAGCAGGGCGGACGCGCCCACTAGCGCCGGGGTATTGGATGACGACGGCGAACACGTCGTATAGGTCCGTACCCGGTTCCAAATCGCTGTCCTCAACGGTGATATCTGCGGCACGGGCACGGGTGGTGACGACGTCACGGGTTTGGTCGAACAGATCAGTATCGAGCAATACCCGGCTGCCCTTACGGGTAGCGCGTCGCGCCAGCGCAATCGCTTCGGCGACGGCGGTGCCCTCATCCAGCATGGAGGCACCAGCAACGTCCGTGCCGGTCAGGTCCGCCACCATGGTCTGGAAGTTCAACAGAGCTTCCAGCCGGCCCTGGGAAATCTCCGGCTGGTAGGGAGTGTAGGCCGTATACCAGGCGGGGTTTTCCAGCACGTTACGTTGGATCACGGCCGGGGTGCGCGTGCCGTAATACCCCTGTCCAATAAGGGAGGTATTAACGACATTTTTATTCGCAAATTCTTCCAGCCGGGCCATTACCTCGGTAGGGGTGTGGGGCTGGGGCAAACCCTCATCCCAGGTGTCGTGCAGGACGCTGGCGGGGACGGCGCGAGTGAGAACCTCGTCAAGGTCACTCGCACCGATCCCCTCCAAAAGCTCCTGCAGCGTCGTGCCGGTAGGGCCGATATGCCGCGGGATAAAGGTGGTCACGCGCCTGCACCTGCCGTGTGCTCAGCGTAAGCGTCGGCATCCATGAGGTCCTCGGTCGACTCAATATCAACCTTGAACAACCAGCCGGCACCGAAGGGATCCTCGTTCACGCTCTCAGGCGCGTCAATGACGGCGTCGTTTACTTCGGTCACGGTTCCGCTAACGGGGCTAATGAGGTCAGACACGGACTTCGTGGATTCGATTTCACCGCAGTTCTCGCCTGCAGTTACCTCATCACCGACCTGGGGCAGGTCAATGTAAACGACGTCGCCCAAGGCATCGGCAGCAAAGTCGGTGATGCCAACGGTGCCGTCGTCGGCCAACCATTCATGGTCGGCAGAATATTTGCGATCAGTGGGGAAGGACATGATGTCTCCTAAATGGTTGGTCGGGTTACTTTTGTCGGGAGTAGAAGGGAAGTTTAACTACCTGCATCTGTTGGATGCGGCCGCGCACATCGACATCGAGCACATCGCCGGGTTCCGCCCCCGGCAACTCAACACGGGCGATCGCAATGGGGAATCCCAGGGTCGGTGAGAGAACCCCGGAAGTTACCTCACCAATCGGTTGGCCATCACGCACGATGGGGCTACCTTCGCGGGCGGCACGCCGGCCCTCCCCCTGCAAACCAATGAGCATGTAGCGAGCAGGGCGGTCCTGCAGGGCCTGGGCACCGACAAAATCGTGATCGAATTTCACCATCCGGCCCATACCTACATCAGCCGGGCAAAGCTCTTGATTGAGTTCATGACCGTACAGGGGCATACCTGCTTCTAGGCGGAGGGTGTCACGGCATGCTAGCCCGCACAGGGTCAGGCCATAATCGACGCCAGCCGATGCTAGGTGCGTCCAGAGGTCGGCCGCGATCGAGGCGTCACCATAGATTTCGAAGCCGTCCTCACCGGTGTAACCGGTACGAGCGATGAGGATATCTTGTTCGGCAAACTGGCTTGCTTGCACCGAGTAGTACTTCATATCGGCGACGTCGAAACCTGCTGCCTTCATGACCTCCACCGAGCGCGGCCCCTGAATGGCAATAATAATCCGGCCGATCGTGCGGTCGGCCACCTCCACATCGGGTGAGCTGCTGCACCGTTCCTGCAGGGCTGCCACAACCGTCTCCCGGTTGGAGGCATTGGCGACGACCAGATATTGATCATCGGCCAGACGGTAGACGATGAGGTCGTCCATAATGCCACCGTCAGCAGATGTGATCATGGAGTATTTCGCTTTGCCCACTTTCATCGCGTCCATCGGCGAGATGAAACAACGGTTGAGAGCCTCGGCTGCACCGGTTCCGGTGACGAAAATCTGGGCCATATGCGAAAGGTCGAACATTCCGACGGCGGTACGAACCGCCTCGTGCTCAGCCAGATGGGTGGTGTAACGCACCGGCATCGACCACCCTGCGAAGGGCACCAGTGTGGCACCGGCGTCCTGGTGAATGCCCAGGAGTGGGGTTTCTAGGAGTTCTGGGGTCATTGACTGCTCCGTCCTTGGATCTGTCCCCCGTCTGTACCTTTGCCTGAGAGATTCACCAGTTTCCCGGCTTACACCGTCGGCGAGGCTATATGCCTACTTTCCAGATTGGCCTCCTCGACGCGGTGCGGGTGCCTGAGAGTGTGCGGGGGAGCTTGCTCCTACGGCGTCGGTTCCTTACCGACTCTCCCGCGTCGATTCACAGCGGCCCTCTATGCGGTTGTAGACCAACGCTAGCAGCGCCTGTGCTGGCCGTCACCCACGATAGCCCACCTCGGCGCGCTGTGCCTACTTTGTCGCGCGGAGAGTCGTGTGCGTTTACCTCTGTCGGAGTTCGAATCGTCTCACCGCCCTGTGCCCCCGGCTAGGCAGCCCAATCATGCGCTCTGCGTTCACTTATCCACGGCGGGTCCACGTGGGCAGATAACGCTGTAGAGACCAGTTGTGCCAAACTGTATTCTCCATCGGCCGCCAGTGCCTGGTCACACCACACGCGGGCCTGCCCGCCCATCCCGCAAAACCATGCGATATAGGCCGCGACTGCCACGACAGCCGCATAGTGTTCCGGGCTGCACGCCCCGGCAATCGTGCGCAGCATATCGAGCTGCGCATAAGCCGGCCCCCATTCCCCCAGGGCCGTACTGAGCATGAATTTGCCGTTCACGCTGGCGGGCTTTTCCTGGAAATCCGGGTCGGCACCCGGATCGCATACGGTCGCGCAGATAAAAGCATCACGGTACGGGATATCGGCTAACCCAGCGCCCAAGAGCCGCGCACTGACGCGGTCCTCAGGGTCACTCTTGAGCGATTTCCAGGCTCGCCGTAGCTCGGCTGCTGATAGCGGTGCCTCAGTGAGCTCGGCAGCACTGTCGGCCGCCGTCGGTGCCGGCATCAATAGCTCCTCTCGCGAGGCGACGGGGATAATCCCGCTAAGCTGGTAATGCAACGCCATGCGAGTTGATTTCCACTCCAGCAATCCCACTTTGTCCACCTTGGCGCTGGTTGCCACGTAGACGGCATCCTCGCCAATACCGACGACGCTATGCAGAGCATCGGCTAGGTGGGCGTAGATGCCTGCAACCTGTGCTTCCAAGCGGGAGACGCCGTCGTGATAGAAGACGGCAATCCCCCCGGGTGTACTGTTCGCGCAGGCCCGCTCCAGCTCCGTCACACTGGTGGAGCACAGTCCGCAATGGCCCCCGCACCCGTAGGTGTATATGGAGATCATGTGCTTACCGTCGCCGTACTCGGGCGGGCGAATCACGGCGACTTTATCACGCGGATAGTAACCAATCATGTAGGGCAGAGCTGCCGAGTATTCGAGTGCGAGCTGACGATCGGTGGCATAGTTAGTTTCCATACCCTAAGCAGACAGCATCTACCTTCCGCGGTGCCGTTCACCGATCAGACGCTGGGGAGAACGTGACCGCTCGGATACGTATGTGGGCAGTGTCAAGCACCGTTTGACGACGACGGCGCGATCGACACGTACAGTGGAGGCATGATCGACCAGCAGGATTACTTGTCTCAGCTCCAAGAGCACATTAGCGCCCGGTTTCAAGCCGCCGCGGATCACTTCTCCCCCATCCACGCTGCTGTACCTGACTTTTTCACCCCGGCGCGCCGCCTTCTTTCTGGCGGCAAACGGATGCGTGCTCTCCTCCTAGTGGCAGGTATGAAAGCGGCCGATGAAGCTGCCGATCCGAGCTCCACACCAGCGCTCAACCTGGCAGCTGCACTGGAGTTCTTCCAGGCGGCTGCTCTCGTACATGACGACATTATCGACGACTCTGATATCCGCCGGAACGGACCAGCAGCCCATGCAGCTTACGCCCAAAACGCCCGCCCAGATATCTTAGAAAACCCACGGGTATGGGGCAGAAATGCCGCTATCTTGCTCGGTGACTTACTCATTGTCATGGCCGACGACGCCGCCAATTGCGCGTTTGGAGCGCTCGCGGGCCGCCCCGCCACCACCTGCCGTCATATTTGGCGAGAAATGACCCAAGAAGTGGCCGTCGGTCAATACCTAGACACCCTCATTTCCACATTGCCACTTACCGCGACGACGCCACAGACGGCCCTAACGGATGCGCAGGCAGTGGTCTCCCATAAGTCCGGGCGATACTCCGTGGAACACCCTCTGGTCCTAGGCGCCGCCTTCGCCGGGGGCAATACAGAACTACTGTCAGCACTAAGTATGGTCGGCGGGCCGCTCGGGCAAGCCTTCCAACTGCGCGATGACGTCCTGGGGGTCTTTGGTGACCCCGCCGATACCGGCAAGCCTGCCGGGGACGATTTGCGCGAGGGCAAACGCACCGCCCTGATCGCTTTGGCTCGTTCCTATGCCGAGGGCACCGACCGGGCATTTATTGAGACCCACCTGGGTGACCGCCACGCAGATGCTGGCACAATCGCCCGCCTACAGCAGATTCTGGAGACCTCTGGGGCACGCGACGCCCATGAAAAGCTCATCACTCGACTCCTGGAACAATCCCAGGCTGCCTTGCAGCGCGCTCCCATCCACGACCCGGCCGCTGCGGACTTTATTAGCCAACTAGCCGGCCGCTTGGCCTTCCGCGTTGCCTGAGGATCGGCACCAGCTAGAGGGCGGTAGAGATGATGGCTCGTCGCACCGAATGTATCGAACCGTGGTGTAGAACGACGAGCGGGATACCCCCCAGTTCCTCGTTGTAGGTCACCATCCAGTCGCGCGCTTCGTACGTATCAAGCCCGAGATCCCCTAGCGCCATCAGGGTGCCACGCAGGGCAGGCTCGGGACTCCACTGTCCATCTTCTTGAATAAAGCAAATCTCGGGGATATAAACCTGTCCTTCCCGCTCCACAGTAAGGACGGCGCGCGCCTTAATCAGATTTCGGACCTGATAGACGGGTACATCAAGGAGGTCGGCTGCTTCTTGCCGAGTTAGCAGGGCGCCAAGGGCTTCATCATTCACGGCACTATGGTAACTCTCCCCACTCGGCAGCTCACTGTGCTACCGCCGGTATATACCGAACAAGTTACCGCGACTACCGATTGCGCTGATTACACACTCGCTGGTTACCGCTCCCGTGGAAGCCGCAGCAGGTTCTCACGACACACGCCCGCTGCCCGCCGCTCAAAGTTACGCAGTGAAAGCCAGCAGCCAGAGCTACGTGGTTAAAAAGGGCGATACGCTCTCCGCGATTGCGCGCGCCCACAATACGACGGTCGCGGCACTATCCGAAATAAACAACCTGCCCAATCCCGACCACATCCAGGTGGGGAAGACCCTCGTTATCCCGCACCATTCCAGTTCCACCGCGGTTGCGCACATGTTCCTTGGCCGCACCTATCCTGAGCCCGTGGTTGCGGCGGCGAATCAGAATAAGACCAGATTGGATACTCTCCCAATGCCCGACCGGGCCGCCACTCGCGCCCTCGTGGCCCGAACGGCCCGAGATCTAAACGTTGATCCGTCGCTGGCATTAGCCATCGCCTACCAGGAGTCAGGGTTTAATGCCCGCGCGGTCTCCCCCGCCAATGCGATTGGCATCATGCAGGTTATCCCGTCGTCGGGAAAATAGGCAGGGCAACTTCTGGGCCGACCGATAAATCTTCTCAAGCCAGAAGATAACGTCCTAGCGGGCGTTGCTATTATCCGCCAGCTCCTCCGCTCGGCAGATAGTGTCGATCAGGCTATCGCCGGCTACTATCAGGGGCTCGCCTCAGTGCAGAAGAACGGCATGTTTGCGGATACTCAGCAGTATGTTGCGGCCGTAAAAAAGCATCAGCAGCGCTTCCGGTAGGCCCTAAAATGGCAGCAATATGCGTGGCGCTGCCTCATATGCATGCCGGTGTCGCCTAGCATTCACACTGTGACGCAGTCAGGACCCCAGGCACAGCCCGTCATCATCGACGGCCGCTACGAGATCCTGCGCCGAATCGCGCGTGGGGGCATGTCACAGGTGTATGTCGCCCACGATCGGCGGCTGGAACGCGATGTGGCTCTGAAGATTATGCACCCTTATTTGGCTGAGTCCGACGAGTTTGTGCGTCTATTCCGCCGGGAGGCGCGTGCCGCCGCCAGACTAACTCACCCAGGCGTGGTAGCAGTCTATGACCAAGGCACCACCGGAGATTCCTTCTACCTCACAATGGAGTATGTAGCCGGCGGGAATCTGCGGCATCTTCTCCAGCGCGAAGGCACCTTGTCGCTCGGCCGTGCCCTAGAGCTAACCGAGAAAATCTTCAGCGCCCTAGCGGCCGCTCACCGGGCCGGCCTGGTTCACCGAGACGTCAAACCAGAAAATGTTCTTCTGCCCACCAGCGGTGGGGTGAAAGTAGCCGATTTTGGCCTTGCCCGCGCAGTTTCAGAGGCTTCTATATCCGGCACCGGCACGGTCCTGGGAACAGTTGCGTACCTCGCCCCAGAGGTTGTCTCCGACGGCGGTTGCCCACCAGCTGCTGACGTATATGCCGTGGGGATTTTGCTCTATGAGATGCTGACCGGCACTCCCCCTTTCACTGGCGAACGCCCCATCCAGGTAGCGATGAAGCACGTGAACGAGGACGTCCCGCTGATCTCGCAGACTCTCGAGTGGATGCCCACCGAAGTTGATGAACTCGTCGCGGCGTTGACGGCGAGACGCTTGGCTGACCGGGAAAGCGACGCTTCCACTGCGATGTTACGGGTGCGGCGCGTCCTGGCGGATCTGCCCGAGGACGTGCGCGAGCGCCGTCATGAGCTGCCGAATTTCCAGCCGCTAGAGCAACGCCCGACCAAAGAAGAGGAACGGTTAGAGCCCACGGAGCGCGCCACCCAAGCGATCTCCCTCGACCACACCGCAGCCCTACCGCGCCCAGCGCATACTGAGGTACCCCGCACGCAAGCGGGCCGAATCGATACTGCCACTGACCATCCGCTGGTTGCGGTCCCTGTGGGGGTCGTGCAGCCCGGCGACAAACCGGTACGCCAACGCCGCCGCCGCTGGCCCTGGCTTATCGTGGTACTCCTTCTGACGATCGCTGGTGCGGCCACCGCCTGGTGGTTCCTCCTTGGTCCCGGTTCCCTCCGCCAACTGCCTGACGTTACCGGGAAGACTGAGGCTGAGGCAGTGGATATTGTTCGACAAGCGCAGTTTCCCGTAGAGGTTCAGCGAGATTATCACGACGACGTCGCCGCCGGCCTTGTCATTTCCACCGATCCCGCAGCCGGCAAAATCAAGAAGGGACGCCACGTCACGATCCTGGTGTCCAAAGGGATCCGCACGATTGAGGTACCAACACTCGTTGGCGTCGAGGCTGAGGCCGCCAAGGCTGCTATTACCGATGCCACCGGCACCCTCGGTGAAGTCACCACCGATTATTCCGACGACGTTCCCGCCGGCACGGTGATCTCTGCCAGCCATGAGGCCGGAGATGTGATTGCCCATAATGAGCCAATTGATCTTGTTGTCTCCTCCGGCCCAGCCCCGGTTACCTTCCCCGATCTGGTCGGTAAGAGCCGCGAGGAGGCCGAAAAGACCGCCGGCGATGCGGGTTTGAAAGTGTCGGTAGAGGAGCAGTTCTCCGATGATGTGCCCGCCGGTCACGTCATCTCCATGAACCCCCCGGCCGGCACCGAAGGGCACCGACTAGATGCACTTGCTCTGGTGGTCTCTAAGGGCCCGGAGCTCTTCGATGTTCCTGACGTGTTTGGCAAGCAGGCCCCGGAGGCACGCCGGATCTTGGAAGAGGCCGGCTTCCAGGTACGGGTAGAGGAAATCCTCGGCGGGATCTTTGGCACAGTCCGCTCGCAGGACCCTGGTGCGGGCAACAAACTCCCCAAGGGCGCCACGGTTACCATTAAGGTGGTCTAGATACGGCAGATCGGTGGGGGCCGAGCTCACTGAACTCGGCCCCCACCCGTCTTAGCTATGCACCGTACTGGCGGGCTTTATCTGCCCGGCAGGCACCATCATGCGGCGCTCGATTTATTCGGCTGGTTCCACCTTCTGGCCGATCTCCGCCATCATCTCGGTAAACCATTCCTGGGTGATATCGAAAGCCTTGCCGCCGGCGATCCGCGGGAATTCAATCGCGCGGAGCACATCGCCGTTTTCTTCGTCGTGGCCAATGACGCCGGAGACGTCCTCCAGCGCGCACTGCACGGCTAGGTCGGTCATTGATTTGATCAGGCGCAGATCCTCGGCATTAGCAGCCGCAGACCGGGAGAAGTAACCGGACTTTTGGACCATGACCTTCTCCGCCCCGATCTTCTCGGCAAACTGCTTGGCGAACCATTGGCCGGGGTTGATCGTGTCGAGCTTGACGTGCCCGAAGGGATCACGCTGAACTTCCTCCCCACGGGCCTGCATCTCAGCAACAATTTCCGGCACGCCGGCACCTTCGGACAGGAAGATATTGACGTTGCCGAGCTCATCCATGACGGCGCGCAGACGCTCAGCTTCCGCATCGAGGTCAAGGTGCATCTCCGGCAAGAAGACCCCGTGCACATCCCAGCGTTCCTGGGTGAGCCCCAGACTCGGGGCCCACTGCTGAGTGGGCAGCCATTGCCGATAGGCGCGAGCGGCAGCTGCGGTGAGCCAACCACAGTTGCGACCCATCACCTCGTGCACAATAAGCATCCGCGGGTTGGAGCGGTGTTCGCCGATCACATTCTGCGCAAAGCGGGAGGCTTGCTCGGCGGCCGTCCATGCGCCCAAGGACTGACGGATCGGAATGACGTCATTATCGATGGTCTTCGGCAGGCCCACCACGATCATGTGATAACCGTTTTCCTCCAGGAACGCCGCCAGGTCTGCGGCGGTGGTATTGGTGTCGTCGCCACCGATGGTGTGCAGCACGTCAACGCCGTCCTTGCGTAGCTGCTCAGCGGCCACCTGAAGCGGGTTCTCTCCCTCTTTCACCAGCCCGCGTTCCACCAGGTTCTTCGCGTTGGTGAGCTTCACCCGCGAGTTCCCGATCGGTGAGCCGCCGAAGCGGTGCAGCAGCCCCGCGTTGCGGCGCGCGTCGTCGTCGATGGTGATGTAATTGCCAGTGAGCAGGCCGTGGTAGCCGTACTGGTAGGCGATGATTTCGACGTCCGGGGCAATCTCGGTATAGCGCTCAATGAGGCCACCAACCGCAGATGACAGACAGGGCGCAAAGCCACCGGCAGTCAGTAGGGCAACTCGACGGATGGTCATAGGTTTCCTTCCTTCACACTGCCGGCGCTGACAGCCGGCTGATCCACGATCTAGTCTACTGAGATTCGGGCGCGTTTTCGGTGGGGCCTTCGTCAGGGGCAGACTGTGAGGCTTTGCGCATCCCCGCAGCCAGTTCTTCTTCACTGGGCTCGGGCACCCGCAGTTCCGGCATGGGGCGCCCGCCCGGAGCCTCATCGCTATCGGCCTTGGGGGCCGTCGCCTCTTCGATACTCATCCCCTGCGCAAGTTTGGCTTTCACACTCGCTGCGTACATGTCCACGTATTCTTGGCCGGATAGGCGCATGAGGGAATACATAATTTCATCTGTGATCGATCGCAGGATGAAGCGGTCGTTTTCCAGTCCGCGGTAGCGTGAGAAATCGAGAGGTTCACCCACGACGACGCCGATACGCACCAGCTTGGGAATGCGCTTGCCGATGGGCTGAGCGATATCGGTGCCAATCATCGCGACCGGAATAACCGGCGCCCCGGATTCGAGGGCTAACCGGGCCGCGCCGGTTTTACCGCGGTAGAGCCGGCCGTCTGGGCTGCGCGTACCTTCCGGATAGATCCCGAAAAGCCCTCCCTCATTCAGGCGCTGCAGTCCGGTACGCAGGGCGGCCTCAGAGGCGCGCCCGCCGGAGCGATCCACGGGAATAGTGCCCACGCCGCGCATGAAGGCGGCCACCGCTTTGCCTTTCAGGCCCTTGCCCCGGAAGTAGTCAGATTTGCCGAGGAAAACCACTTCTCGGTCGATCATGAGTGGCAGGAAGAAGGAGTCGATAACTGCCAAGTGATTAGACGCTAGGATCGCTGGGCCTTCGTCGGGAATGTGGTGAGCTCCCCGAATCCACGGCTGGTACGCAATTTTCATCGCTGAGCCGAGGGTGAGCTTCATAAACTTATAGAGCACGCCTGCGCCTTCCACACGTTAAATCCACCAGGGAGCATATCTACTTTAAGATGTTTCCATGAATAGTAGGGCCACGGGGGATGATGAATTCGAATATGATCCTCAGTTACGCGCCAGTTTGGAAGAGATTGGGCGTGAACTCGGTATTGATCCCATGCCCGGCCCGCGTGACTATCATCTCACTGAAGAAGAGGATGGGTTCATCCCACCAGATCCTGCGCTACCGCCCCATCGGCTCAGCCAGAGCTACCCGTGGATCCTCATTGGTGTCGGATTAATAGCTATCGTCTTGACCGGCTATCTCTCCTTCCTGCCTGAGGCCAGCGCTGGAATTGGAGTCTTCGGGTGTCTGGTGGGCGTCGCCATACTGCTGCGCAGACTTCCCCACGAGCGCGAGGACGACGAGCCCACCGTGTAAACAACCAGCCTTGCCGGCGGGCCACCAGGCCGAATCACGCTAGGGCTGGCGAGCCAAATCACCGGCCCCGATCATGCCCCCGTCATTACCGAAATGTGCCCCAACTATCGCCGGGAGCGGACGGAATTCAGATGCAAAGAGCGTCTGCTTGAAGGTGGCGCGCGCCGGGTCGAGCAGCAGCCCACCTGCCGAAGCTACGCCCCCACCGATCACGATAAGTTCCGGGTCTAAGACCGCTGCCAGGGAGGCAGCACCGTGTCCCAACCACTGGCCGAGTCCACGCATCAGCTCAATCGCGCCCGGGTCCGCGCCAGCAGCTGCTGCGGTGACATCGTGGCCACTCAATTTACGCCCAGCTGCCAGGGAGCGAACTCCCGCCATAACAGACGGCTCCGCAATCTCCCGACGCCGGGCGGCGCGTGTTAACGCAGTACCCGAAACGTACATTTCCAAGCAGCCTTCGTGCCCGCAGCCGCAGTAATGCCCGTGCGGTACAGCCACCATATGGCCGACTTCTCCGGCACCGCCAAATCCCCCTCGCACCAGATGGCCGTCGACGATGATTGCGCCACCAAGACCAGTTCCAACAGTCATCATCACCATATTGCGGACCTGTTTACCCGCACCGAACCGAAACTCGGCCCAACCGGCCGCATTGGCGTCATTTTCCACGACGACGGGGATATCCAGACGCTGGGCTAGCCGCTCCCCCAGCGGGTGATCGCGCCAGTCGATATTGCCGGCAAAGCGCACAGTAGAGCGATCAGCGTCTACGAAACCACAGGCTGCCACCCCGACCGCCTCGATGTTATGGGAGCGGGCAAAGTTTTCGACAGCCAAAACAATTCCGTCTTCGATGACTGTGGGCGATTCGGGATCGGTCGGCCACTGGGTTGACTCGAGGAGACTGCCGTCATCCTCGATCACGCCAGCCGCAATTTTCGTCCCGCCGATATCGACACCGACCGTCGTCATGGTGATTTCCCTCCATATTTTGCGCGAGTTTTGTGGAGGCTCACGATTCTTCCCCCAATGGTGCCAGCAGGCGTGTCAAGCCGCTGACGGGTCACTAGGGTGAGAACGAGTTACTACCCCTGCATGACCCCCGATAGAAGAGCCATGATTCAGGAATCCGTTAGCCCCGTTCACGTGTCCGTCCCAAGTGACCAGACTATCCCCTTTTACCTACGGCAAAGGGCGGACCAAAATCCCCATCACGTGGTTTTCTTCCAACGCAGCTCCCGCGGCTGGCTTCCATTAACCGCCCGGCAGGCCCAAGAACGCGTCGATGCGCTGGCCGTCCACCTTTTTCGCCTAGGTGTCACTCCGGGAACTCGCGTGGCAGTGATGTCGCGCACGCGCCTGGAATGGACAATCGCAGACCTGGCCATTTGGACCCTCGGCGCCGTCAGTGTGCCCGTCTACGAAACCAGCTCAGTGGCCCAAACTCAGTGGATTCTGTCTGATTCCGAAGCCACCGTGGCCATTGCCGAAAACCAGGACATGGCCGACATTATTCAGGCTGCGAAGCAGGAGGCGGGTGGGCACGCCGTCACCAGTATTCTCGTCATCGACAACGGCGACCTCACCTGCCCGGCACCCACCGATGAGGAACGCGCCGCGCTACGTACAATCCCGCACGACCTCGACGATCTCGCCACGATTATCTACACCTCCGGGACCACCGGCCGGCCCAAGGGTGCTGTCCTGACCCACGGTAACTTCGTGCTGCTGATCGAAAACGGCCTCGAAGATCTATCCGAGGTCATCAGCGGGGAGAGTGCCCGCACCCTGCTATTCTTACCGATGGCACACGTCTTTGCCCGCTTCCTATCGGTGCTGTGTGTGATGACCGGCGTGCCGCTTGGCCATACCGGCGACGTCAAAGCCGCGATCGCGGATGTGGCCTCTTTCCAACCCACCTTCCTCATGTCGGTGCCGCGGGTGTGGGAAAAGGTCTACACCGGTGCGGAGCAAAAGCAGGGCGGCGGTTGGCGACGTCGCGTATTTATCTGGGCCGTAAAAACTGCGATCGTGTACTCCCGCAGTCTCGATACCGGCGGCCCCTCGGCGGCCTTGCGCGCCCAGCATCGTTTGGCGGACCGGATCGTACTATCGAAAATTCGCGCTGCCTTGGGTGGGCATCTGAAATATGCCATCGCCGGGGGTGCGCCCCTAGGTAACCGCCTGACCCACTTCTACCGCGGGTTAGGGTTGACCATGCTGGAGGGCTACGGGCTAACCGAAACCACCGCCCCGCTGACCGTAAACCGCCCCGATTCGATTGCCCCCGGAACCGTCGGCACCCCGCTTCCGGGAACCACGATTCGTATTGCCGACGACGGCGAGATCCTCGCCCGTGGAATCGGGGTATTCCAGGGCTACCACAATAACGAGGAAGCGACTGCGGAGGCCTTCGTCGACGGGTGGTTTAAGACGGGCGACGTCGGCAGTCTGGACGACGCCGGGCGCCTAAGCATTACGGGACGAAAAAAGGAAATTATTGTGACCGCTGGGGGAAAGAATGTGGCCCCTAGCCAGTTGGAAGATGCCTTGCGTGTCCACCCGCTTATTTCGCAGTGCATGGTGGTGGGAGATAACCGACCTTTCTGCGGCGTCCTCATCACCCTGGATCAGCAAATGTTGCCGATTTGGTTACGCAATAAGGGTCAGGAGCCTTTGTCGGTTGCGGAGGCGATCAACTCACCGCTGGTGCGTCAACGTATCCAGATGGCGATCGACCGAGCCAATCGGGGTGTCTCACGGGCGGAATCAATCCGGACTTTCCGCATTCTTGAGGATGACTTCACCCTGGAAAACGGCGCGCTAACTCCCTCGCTGAAGGTGAAGCGCCATGTGGTTGAGGAACGTCACGCTGACGATATAGACCAGATGTACGCTGATGCCGCCCGGGACTACGCAGCCCACCGGCACCAAAAGGATCCGACCTAACCGCACTCCTGCTCCGCAGGGGCAGCCAACGGGTGAATGTCAGCGGTTACTTTTAAGCTGACCCTATGCGTTCCCTGTTCACCCCGATCCCAGGTCGACGGCTACTGAATGGCGCCTCGCCCCTGCCGGGTGACCTCTTATCGACGGCGGCGCTAGCTGAACCACAGCAGTTAAGCTTTGACGATTTGGGAACGCCGCTGTCTGAGGTCACCTTCGTCGTCGTCGACCTGGAAACGACGGGTGGGCGGAAGTCGGCTCGGCACATTACCGAAATCGGTGCCGTGAAAGTCCGTGGCGGAGAGGAATTAGGGCACTTTTCTACCCTGGTGCGCCCCGCCGCAGCTATCCCGCCGCACATCACTCGCCTGACCGGCATCTCCAACGCGATGGTGGCAGGCGCACCCCCGCTAGAGGAGGTGTTTTCCACCTTCCTGGAGTTCGCTGGGTTCGAGCGTGGCCACGTGCTGGTGGCGCATAATGCAGGCTTTGATGTGGGTTTTTTGAAGGCGGCCGCCAAGGAGTTGGGCTATCGCTGGCCGCAGCCACGCATCGTCGATACTCTGCACGTAGCTAGGCGGGTCGTCACCCGTCAGGAAACCCCTAACTACCGCCTCGATTCACTGGCGCAGGTATTCGGTGCTACTACCACGCCGAACCACCGGGCGCTAGACGATGCCCGTGCCACCGTCGACGTGCTGCACGCGCTCTTGGAGCGACTAGGCCCCCTCGGGATTACTCATGCAGAGGATCTGGCTACGCTGACTGCTCCAGTTCCGGCGCAGCGCCGCCGTCGGCGTTCGTTGGCGGATGATTTACCTACCGGTCCAGGCGTATATCTTTTCGAGGGACCAAGCGGGCAGATTCTATATATCGGAACGGCCCTCAATATTAGGCGGCGGGTACGGTCATATTTTACGGCGGCAGAAAAGCGCCGGCGGATTGGGGAGATGGTTGATAGTGCCCGCGCGGTTCGGGCAATTAGCTGCCCAACGTCACTAGAGGCTCAAGTGCGCGAAGTACGTCTTATCGCCGAGCATCAGCCGGCCTACAACTCCCGGTCGCGCCGCCCGGCCGCACATTTTGTGACCCTCACCGATGAACCTCATCCCCGCAGTGTGGTGACCCGGTCTGTCTCTTTCGCTTCAGTGCCCCCGGCTTGGGGGCCATACCCGTCTATGAGGCAGGCCCGCGCGGCTCAGGAAGCGTTGGTCAAGCTGAGCCAGGTGCGCAGCTGTACCCGCCGTCTCCCCCGTCTTCCCGCTCCCACCGCTAAGGCATGCGCGGCCCTAGAAATGGGACGCTGCGCCGCGCCGTGCATTATCCAGAGCGCTGAATCTGGAAATGCCGTCGGGCAGGCGCGAGCCCTGCTTGAGAATCCTCCAGCCAGCGCAGTGGAGCGATACACCGCCCGCCTGGTGGAGCTGAGCGCGCAGGAGCGGTTTGAACAGGCAGCTCATGAGCGGGATCGGCTGCAGGCATTGGTGCGTGGGGCACGGCGGTTTGAACAGTTGCTCCCTTATTTCACAGCACCCGAATTCACTGCTGCCCGCCCCCATCCAGAGGGCGGCTGGGACCTCGCTCTTATTCGCTATGGCCGTTTAGCTGGCTCCACCCACCTTCCCCCCGGCGGGCACGTCACCCGCACCCTCGGTGCATTGAAAGAGACGGCCGAGTGGGTGGAAGCCCCCGCATGCCTAGCCGGAGCAACGAGCGCAGAAGAAACCTCCCTGATCGCCCGCTGGTGTGAAACACCACGCGCGCGCCTAGTAGAACTGGTGCCCGGCCCGTATCCCTTTGCTTACCGCATGGATGGGCCACACGCCCTTGCAGTCCCGGACGGGTTATTCGATGAGGACACCACCAGCCCGCTACCATAAGGGGGTCTGTTGGGATTACCGTTATGGGCATCGGGCGGCCGCGGCGTGTTTCACGGCTCCCGGTCGCCGGCTGGAAGGAAGCGCTATGATTACCGCGATTATCCACATCACTACGGCTGCTGATTCCATCCCCGAGGTGGCTCGCGCCGCAGTAGATCTAGATGGCATTACAGAGGTTTTTTCCGTTACCGGGGACGTCGACCTTATCGCCATTGCCCGGGTAGCCGCACACGAGGACCTCGCCGGTGTAGTCGCCGATAAACTGTCCAAGATTCCCGGCGTGAAGCAAACCTCCACCTACATTGCTTTCCAGGCCTATGCCAAAGCAGATCTCGAGGCCGGCTTTTCCCTCGGATACTGAGCTATTAACGCCCGGTAATCGGTCGTTTACGACGCTATCCGTAGCCGAATCCCCGCTGTGCTGCTCTCGCCACCTCGTGGCGGTCTCGCTCTCCGTCTTCGGCCCACAGTCGATTACACGCCCGCGAGGCGTTGAGTAACCTCCGCCCACTGCTGCAAGAGGGCAGCGGGTTTTGCCTCGTCCAGTGCCCTTCGTGCCTGCTCGTAATAGGGCTTCAATGCGGTGGTGAATTCCTCGGCCGCAACCGGCCCGTCCGCCACCGGGTGCCCGGCGAAAGCAAGCAGACCGGCAGCGGCGTTGAGAGCCACTGTGTCGCTAATAATCGAGTCATCCCGGCCAGACAATACCCGCTCGGCAATCTCCGCGTTATGGGCTGCCTCGCCGCCGCGCAAATCGGCAATTGAGCTGTGCGGGACCCCTAAGTCCCGCAGATCGCACGTGGTAGTCGCAATAGCGCCGTCGCAGACCCACCAGATTTCATTCGGCGCAGAGGTGGTGAGTTCATCCAGCCCGTTTGTGCCCCGAAATACGACGGCGCTACTCCCTCGATCAGCCAGTACCCCGGCTACGAGCGGGGCATGCCGATCACTGGCCACTCCAATAGCACTGGCCTTGGGGCGAGCCGGATTCGTCAAAGGGCCCAGTACGTTAAACGCGGTCCCCACCCCCAGCTCCCGGCGGGTAGGAGCAGCGAAACGCATGGAGGGATGGAAAACGTTGGCGAAGAAGAAGGTGATACCGCATTCGCGGAAGGTTTGCGCGACCGCTGCTTGGCTGAGGTCCAACCGCACACCCAGTGCCTCAAGCACATCGGCTGATCCCGACGACGACGATGATGCCCGGTTACCATGTTTAGCTACCGGAATCCCGCAGGCAGCAATCGTCACCGCTGCCATCGTCGAAATATTAACGGTATGGGCTCGGTCTCCGCCCGTCCCCACGATGTCAACACAAGGCCCCGAAACGTCGGCCTGCTCAGCGAAGGCGAGCATGGTGTCTGCCAGACCGCGAAGTTCACCGACGCTTTCCCCTTTAGTTGCCAAACCAACGAGGAATGCACCAAGGGTTGCGGGCGATGTTTGGCCGGACATGATTTCACCCATCGCCCAGGCTGCACCTGAGCGGCCAATATCATCTCCGTGGATGAGCTGCGTGAGAATATCGGGCCAGGCGTACTTCCTTTGGACCTGTGCTGGAGTCATCGTCTTTTAACTACCTGGGTGATATACGAACGGACGTTGAAGATCCATTGAGGCGCGTTATCGCTGGGTAGTAGCCGCCACAATATCGGCCACGGTCTCTTGTACTGCTCGCGGGTTCAGCGGATATTCCAGGACGCGGTCAGCTTCTGACCAATGCGCTAGCCATGCGTCCTGGGGCCGGGCAATGAGCAGAACAAGTGGCGGACAGTTGAACACTTCCTGTTTCAGCTGTTTGGCGACCGCCATCCCGCCGGTTTTGGTTGCCTCACCGTCGAGAATCATGAATGCATACTCGTGCGCTGCCGCTTTTTCGAACGCAATCTCGGCAGTGGCGGTTTCGTCCCAACGAATCTCCGGCAGACCCTTACCGGCGCGGCGCCCAACCGCAGCCATTACTTCGGCACGGGTGGTCGCGTTATCGCTGTAGAGCAGCACGTCAACGGGAGCAATCGGCTCTGCCATGGTCATCCTCCTGGCGGGCGTTACGCGACCCGCCGCATAGTGGGCGTTAGTACTAACTGATGCCATGCTAATGCCTGTTCAAGAAGAACCGACAGCTGATGAGCGGTCGGCGCGCCCAAGGACGAAGGTCACAGATGGGCCAACTGCGGCGAAACTAGGCTGATTTGGCCCATATTTTCAACTTTCAGTGGCACGGAGGGTGTAGAAACGCGAAATCCAGGGCATAATGACAACGTGTCGTCATCATCAGTCGCCGTCAACAAAGCCCATGTCGAGGTGAACCGACCGAATACGCTAGCGGTCGGCACCATTGTTTGGCTGTCCAGTGAGCTCATGTTCTTCGCTGGGCTCTTCGCTATGTACTTCTCCCACCGCTCCGCGTCGGGGGAAATCTGGCCGGAAAATGCAGCCCTGCTCAATTTCCCGTTTGCCCTGACCAATACCACCATCCTGGTGCTATCGTCAGTCACCTGCCAAATGGGTGTATGGGCCGCAGAGAAATTCCGCCGCAGCCGTACCGGATCGATCTTTAACGTGGCCCAGTGGGGTGTTGTCGAGTGGTTCACCCTCACATACATCATGGGGGCCATCTTCATTGGCGGTCAGGTACTGGAATATGCTGAACTCGTCCATCACGGCCTCGATATCGGTGCTAACCCGTACGCCTCCGTCTTCTACATCACCACTGGCTTCCACGGCCTGCACGTCGTTGGCGGTCTTATCGCATTCCTCTTCGTGTTGGGGCGCACCTTCGTAGCCAAGCGCTTTACTCACCATGAGGCCACCACCGCGATTGTGTGCTCC
>JAEWHO010000066.1 GCA_023387755.1 Actinomycetes bacterium
GCCGGTAGTACCGATATGGGTGTTCTTACCGGCGTCCTCCTCCATATGGGCCCGCTCAATTTCAACGCGGAAAACCTCCCCGTCTTCCAGTTCCACATCCACCCAGCCGTCGAAAGCGATGGGCTCGTCGGACTGGGAGATCTGGTAGGCCTTGGTCAGATCCGGGTAGAAGTAATTCTTGCGCGCAAAGCGGCAAGACTCCGCGATTGAACAGTTCAGGGCCAGACCGATTCGGATGGCATATTCCACGGCCCGCTCGTTAACCACCGGCAGAGAGCCCGGCAAACCCAGCGACACCTCGGTGACATTCGTGTTCGGTTCCCCGCCGAAGGCGTTGGGAGCGGCGTCGAACATCTTGGTGGCCGTGCCTAATTCCACGTGGACCTCCATCCCGAGTACCGGGTCGAAGGCGGCGACGGCGTCGTCGTAATTCATCAGCTCACTCACCGAATCTCCTCCTTATACGGGCACTGGGCCACACCCATGAGCTCCTGAACCATCCCGGCCACCCGGTACATCTGCGCATCGGCGTGGGCGGGCGCCAGAATCTGCGCGCCCACCGGCAGACCGTTGCTGCCACACCCGACCGGCACTGAAATCCCAGGCACACCTGCCAGGTTTGCGGGAATGGTGGCGATGTCGTTGAGGTACATGGCCATCGGGTCGTCCGTCTTTTCACCGAACCGGAAGGCGGTGGTCGGGGCGGTGGGTGAGAGCAGCACATCGCACTGCTCAAAGGCCTGGGCGAAGTCTCGCTGCACCAGGGTGCGCACCTTCAAAGCAGCCCCATAGTAAGCGTCGTAATACCCGGCAGACAGCACATGGGTACCGAGAATAATGCGGCGCTTGACTTCGTCACCGAAACCGGCCCCGCGGGTAGCCGCCATAACGCGCTCAGCGGTAACCGGGCCTTCCTCGGGCTCGACCCGCAGGCCGTAGCGCATCCCGTCAAAGCGGGCCAGGTTGGAGGACACTTCCGCCGGCATAATCAAGTAGTAGGCGGACAGCGCGTAATCAAAGTGCGGGCAATCAACCTCCACGATCTGCGCGCCCGCCTCCCGCAGCGCCGCAACCGTGGCATTGAACCGATCCAAAACCTCCTGCTGGTAGCCCTCCCCCTGCAACTGTTTGACGACGCCGACGCGCAGGCCCGTGAGCCCCTCGCGAGCGGCGGCGGCGCCCTGTTCAGCTTGGCTCAGCAGGTCCGCAATCGGGGTGGTCAAGGAGGTGGAATCGGCCGGGTCGTGGCCGCTAATGACTTCCTGGAGAGCAGCGGCATCGCCCACTGTG
The DNA here is from genome assembly GCA_023387755.1 of Actinomycetes bacterium. Taxonomy (GTDB): domain Bacteria; phylum Actinomycetota; class Actinomycetes; order Actinomycetales; family Actinomycetaceae; genus Bowdeniella. Next base: position 1,291 of record JAEWHO010000066.1, read on the forward strand.
CGCGCGACCGGGCCGATTTGGTCCAGGGAGGAGGCCATGGCGATCAGGCCGTAGCGCGAAACCGCACCGTAGGTGGGTTTAGCGCCGACCGTGCCGGTGACGGCACCGGGCTGGCGGATGGACCCGCCCGTGTCTGATCCGAGAGCGAGCGGCACCATCCCAGCTGCGACCGCTGCAGCGCTGCCGCCGCCAGAACCGCCGGGGATACAGTCGGTATTCCACGGGTTGCGGGTCGGCCCGAAAGCAGAGTTTTCCGTGGAGGAGCCCATTGCGAACTCGTCCATATTCGTTTTGCCAACGATCGGCATGCGTGCCTGCTGCAGGCGCTTAATCACGGTGGCGTCATAGGGGCTGACCCAGCCCTCCAAGATCCGTGAGGCGCAGGTGGTCGGCATGGTGCGAGTGACGATATTGTCCTTCACCGCGATCGGCACACCGGCTAGCAGTGGTAGGTCTTCACCGGCGGCTCGAGCCTCATCCACCTCCCGCGCAGTGGCGAGCGCGCCTTCACGATCGATATGGAGGAAGGCATTGAGATCATCATTGAGCGCCTCGATACGATCTAGGCAAGCAGTGGTGATATCCACACTGGTGAGGTCACCAGCCCGCATAGCGGCAGCGAGTTCCAGCGCCGTCATAGAGGTAATCGACACGGCTACTCCTCCCCCAGAATTTGCGGAACCACGAACTGGCCATCTTCACTTGCCGGGGCCTGTGCCAGCACCTCGTCACGGTCCACCGTGTGACCAGGAGTATCCGGGCGCATCACGTTACTGAGTGGAATCGGATGGGAGGTGGCGGGAACATCCCCACTGGCTACGTCACTCACCTTGGCGACAGCATCGGCGATGACGCCGAGCTCGCGCGCAAAACGCTCCACTTCGGCATCGGTGAGAGCCAGCCGCGCCAGCGCGGCAACGCGCGCTACTTCAGCGGTTGAAATTGTCGACATGGCTCTGAGTCTAGTAGATACGGCGGTCGGCGTTCTCACTGCGTTTGCAACCTGAACGTGGCGAGACGCAACCGATGAGTCTGGCGCGGCAGCGTTGACGCGGGACCAGCAGGGTTCTGGGACGGTCCCTGGGCGACGTCGTCGGAAAAATCGGCGTGAATGCGGTACGGTAAACGAATGACGCGCAGGTGGAAAACGGCAGCCCGACTCCCTCGAATTGCACTGGGAACAGCCGCCGCCGTATTCGCATCCCAAATTGCAGTAGCAACAGCTATTACCGGGGTGGATGCCCTGCGAAAGAAACGTGATACCCCCGGTGGGTTCCCGGCTCTGCCACCCCACGAAACGCGCGTAGCGTCCACTCAGTTAACCACCTACAGCGAGGGCGGGCAGCTCTACGATGACATGCTGGCCGCCATTGAGGGCGCGGAACGCACCATCTTATTCGAGTCCTATATATGGAAGGACGATGAGGTCGGGCGGCGCTTTAAAGACGCGCTAACGGCGGCCGCGCACCGCGGCGTCAAGGTTTTCATCATTTACGACCAATTCGCGAACCTCGTGGTGCCGCCCCGGTTTAAGAACTTTGATCCGGCACTATACGTATTGCCGTTCCCACTGTTCCGGCCCGGAATGCTGACGCTGAACCCGCGCTATTTCGGGCGCGATCACCGCAAAATCCTGGTGGTCGATGAGGAAATCGGATTCGTCGGAGGGTTCAATATCGGCAAACTCTATGCCGATGAGTGGCGCGATACGCATGTGCGTTTAGAAGGCGACGGCGTATGGGAGCTCAGTAATGCATTCGTGGACTTCTGGAACTCCTCACGGACCTCGAATTTGCCCGAACTGCCCGACCGGGGCGCAAAATCCTGGGACTCGCGCATCCGAGCAGCCCTAAACATGCCGAACCGGATGATCTTCCCCGTGCGCGGGCTCTACCTTGAGGCCTTCGACCGGGCGTCCGAGAATATTTGGCTCACCCAGGGATATTTTCTACCTGATGAAGATATTTTGCGGTCTTTGAAGGACGCCTGCGCGCGCGGAGTGGATGTGCGCATTATTGTGCCCGCCGAGTCGAATCACATTGTGGCCGACTGGGTCTCCCGCGGCTGCTACACGGCACTGTTGCAAGCCGGAGCGCGTATTTTTCTCTACCGGGACACCATGGTGCACGCGAAGACGGCGGTGGTAGATGACCGCTGGTGCACAGTGGGAACCACGAATATCGACCGGCTCTCCTTCTTTGGCAATTTCGAAGTGAATCTGGAGATCTTCGATCGAGATCAAGCAGCCACCATGCGGGCAGTATTCGAAAAAGACCTCACCAACTGTGACGAGGTACGGCTCGAGGATTGGGAGGCCCGCCACTGGAGCCGGCGCGCCTTGGAACGCTTCCTGCATCCGCTGCGGCCACTGCTTTAGTCCTTGGGGAGCCCACCCGAGAGTAGGGCCGCGAAGTTAGCCTGATCGATAATGGGTACCCCCAGTGCGCGAGCCTTAGTTTCCTTAGATCCGGCTCCCGGACCGCACACCAGTGCATCGGTTTTTTTCGACACCGATCCAGCTGCCTTCCCGCCGCGCTCCTCAATAGCGGCCTTAGCGCTGTCTCGGGTATATCCATCCACCGAGCCGGACACCACAATGGTCAGCCCCGCCAGGGTCTGCTCCACCTCGGCGGCAGGCTCCTGCTCCAAACGCACCCCGGAATCGGCCCACGCCTGCACGATATCGCGGTGCCATTCGTGGGTGAACCAGTCCTTGAGTGACTCCGCAATCGTCGGGCCCACGCCTTCCACCTGGCTGAGTTCCTCCTGCGATGCCTGGCTGATAGCCGCCAGAGATCCGAATGCACTTGCCAGGGCGCGCGCCGCCGTCGGGCCGACATGCCGGATCGACAGCGCCACCAAAACCCGCCACAGATCCTTACTGCGCGCCTGATCAATCTGCGCTAATAGTTCCTTGCCCGGCAGGCTGAGCGATGTTGAATCGGGGATCGTGAAAACGTATTTTTTCCCTCTCCGAGTGCGGGTGCGCGTCTTAGGGGAGGTGGCGAAGAAGGGCCGCGCCCGCCACATAAGACCATCCTCACTGGTAATCGGCGGCTCCTGCTCGAAAGCGTCGATGGCTGCGGTGATCGCGGCAGCATCCTCGGGCAGGGGGCCAAGTACTGGGGTTGGGATGGGTTCACGCCGCCACAACACCACCGGCAGCAGATCATCTGCGGTGAGAGAAAACAGTCCAGCCTCATTGCGGAGCAGTGGCGCGGGCAGTTCCGGTAGCAGCGCCTCGGCGCGCGCCAGGCGTTCCTGCGAGCTGGCTTCTGCGGGCAGGTCCAGGCGGATACGGGTGCGATCCACCCATTCCACGGCTTCGCCACTAGCCAGGGCGGCGACGACGGCGTCGCGCTCCGCGTCCGGTTGGGTAAGCGCAAGCGCCGCTTGTTCCCCGAGCCCCTCAATATCCAATGCTCCGCGTGAGCCGATGTGGGCGACTCGTTCGGTTACTTGGGCGGGGCAGCTTTGCCGGTTCGGGCAGCGTACATCAACATCGGCTTCTTTGGCCGGCGCCAGCGGTGCACCGCAGGAGGGGCAGTGGGTGGGCATGTGAAATTCCCGTTCACTGCCGTCGCGCAGCTGTACCACGGGTGCGACCACCTCAGGGATCACATCCCCGGCCTTACGCAGAACCACCATATCGCCGATAAGCACACCCTTACGGCGAACCTCATCACGGTTGTGCAAAGTGGCCATTGCTACCGTGGACCCAGCCACATAGACGGGGTCCATCACGGCATAGGGCGTGACTCGCCCGGTACGCCCCACATTGACGCGGATATCCAGCAGCCGGGTGGTGACTTCCTCCGGGGGATACTTATAGGCCACCGCCCAGCGAGGCACTCGCGATGTGACGCCAAGACGAGCCTGTTCGGCGCGACTATCGACCTTCACTACAATTCCGTCAATCTCATGGGGCAGTTCATGGCGGTGCTCGCCGTGGAAGGCGATCATCTCGGTGATCTGCTCAAAAGTGTCGACCACTTGGGTGGTCGGTGAGATCGGGATATTCCAGTGTTTGAGACGCTGATAGAACTCGGATTGCAGTTGAGGGGCGATGATGGCGTCGTCCTCCCATATCCCCCACCCGTGGGCGAGGAATGATAGCGGACGGGACGCAGTAATGGCCGGATCTTTTTGCCGCAGTGAACCGGCTGCCGCATTGCGCGGATTGGCGAAAGGGGTACGGCCGGCGTCCTGCTGAGCAGTATTGACCTTCTCGAAGTTCTCCACCGTGAAATACACCTCGCCGCGCACCTCTAGCCGGTGTGGGAAGGGGGCGGTCAGTTCTCGCGGAATCCCGGCGATAGTGAGCACGTTGGCGGTGATGTCCTCCCCCACCGTGCCGTCGCCGCGAGTGGCGGCCTGGGTGAGCCGCCCATCCACATACAGCAGATCGACGGCGACGCCATCTACCTTGATTTCGCAGGTCATCTGGGTAGAGCCACCAAGTTCCGTCAGAACCCGGCGATACCAGGTGTTGAGTTCCTCAAGAGAGAACACGTCGTCGAGGGAGAGCATACGCTCGGGGTGGGTGACGGGAGCAAAGAGTCGCTCCCGGGTATCGCCAATCGTAACCGTGGGCGACGACGGCGTCCGCAAGCCTGGACTCTCAGCTTCGAGCGCCCGCAACTGGCGCATGAGTTCGTCATACTCACCGTCGGTCATGAGCTGACCTTGCGAGGAATAGTAGACATCTTGGGCGGCCCGGATTGTCTCTACCAGGCTGGCCCACTGTGCTGACGGCGTCGTACCCATAGGCTCATTGTCTCATTGGGGGGATAATGGGGCCATGTGCGGACGCTATGCCCAATACACCAGCGCCCCGGAACTGGCGGGCCTGTTTGACGTGGAGATGGTGACCCCGCTGGCCGAGGAGCTGAGCCCCTCCTGGAATGTGTCCCCTACTCAGGCGGTGCGGATTATCCATGACACGACGGAGGTGAGTGTGCAGCCGACCCGCGTGCTGGAGCTGGCGAAATGGGGGCTGATTCCGCCGTGGGCGAAGGAAGAATCGGTGGGGGCACGCATGATTAACGCCCGTAGCGAAACGGTAACCGAAAAGCCATCCTTCCGCGGCCCCATCCGTCACCACCGGTGCCTGATTGTGGCCGACGGCTATTACGAGTGGCAGGCTGCCCCGGCAGGGCGACGTCTGAAGACTCCCCACTACATCTACCGGCGCGATAACCGGGTACTCGCTTTGGCAGGTTTATGTTCCTTATGGCGTGGCGAGCTCCTCACCTGCACGATCCTCACCCGCGCGGCCAGACCAGAAATGGCTCATATCCATGACCGCGAACCCTGCCAGGTTGCGGACGATGCCATTGACCAGTGGTTGAATCCTCAGTGTCAGGACGGCGAGGAAGCTCTCGGATTCTTAGCGCAGAGTGAGATGGCCTGGCATGTGGTCAGCACCGAGGTCAATGCGACCCGTAATAATTCACCCCATCTCCTGGATAAGGTTGAGGAGTGAGCGAACCTGCGCCCAACGATACTGGCGGTGAAACCAGCCCGGCGGATGTGCTGCCGCGGCGAAAAAACCGCGGGCTCACGCGCACCGACCACACCATGCGAACAGGCCGGTTCACGCGCACCGACCACGCCATGCGAACAGGCCGATTCACGCGCACCGACCGGATCGATGCGTTTATCGCGCTCATTAGTTTCTTAGCTCTCGGGCTCCCAGTCATTGTGGACGGGCCTCCCCGTATCACGGGGTGGGACCTGGTACCTACCTTTGGGGAACGCGCGCAAACTGCGGCTCTGATCGCGTGTGTGGCCATACCGATATGCGTCGCATTCCGGCGGAGTCTACCGTCGGTATCGACCACTGCTATCTATGTACTGGCACTGTTTCACTTCTGGGCAGGTGCCCATCTTCTCCCCGTTGACCTGCTAATCCTCCTGAGCCTGTACTCGGTTGTGATGTACGGCCCCGTCCTCTCCCAGGGCCTAGGCATTGCCGGTGCCTATGTGGGCGCACTGATCGTGTCCATTTGGAGCGCAACGCTGTCCTTCAATGTCGAGCCGCGTCCAGAAAACGGCCTCTACACCTTCCTCGGCGTGGGCGGCGCCGTAACTCTCACCTGGGCTTTCGCGGTCTCTAGGCGAGCTCGCCTGCGCGAACTCGCTGCCTTGGAAGCCCAAAATCGAGCTTTGACGGAAGAACGCGATCAACAAGCTGAGCTGGCAGCAACTTTCGAGCGCACCCGGATCGCCCGCGAAATGCACGATATTGTCGCACACTCTCTATCAGTTATGATCGCGCAGGCTGACGGCGGCCGCTATGCCGCTACCACTAATCCGGCAGCCGCTGCCGATGCATTGGCCACCATCTCCAGCGTGGGGCGCGACGCCCTAGCTGATATGCGAAAGATCCTTGGGGTTCTGCGTCATGACAGTAGTGACGCCAGCCCCCGCTTACCTCAGCCTGTCGACGCCGATTTAGACCGCCTCATCCAACAGGTACGCGGCTCTGGCTTGAAAATTTCACTAGTTCGGCTAGGGCAAGCCCGCCCTTTGCCGCCGGGCGCAGGCACGGCCATTTACCGTATCTGCCAAGAAGCGCTCACCAATATCCTTAAGCACGCCGGCCCCGACGCGGTAGCCACAGTCATCCTTCAATGGCGCCGTTCCAGCATAGATTTGCGCGTGGAGGACGATGGCCGCGGGGCGGGGGCCAATAATGACGGCCGCGGGCACGGATTGCTTGGGATGCAGGAAAGGGCAACCGTGTTCGGTGGGAGTTTAAGTGCCGGCCCCCGCCCTGGGGGTGGCTTCCAGGTGCATGTGAATCTGCCCGTCCCCCCATCTACACCGACCCCCGCCACGGGAGTAGAGTTAGGTGATCAGCAAGCGCCCACCCAGGAGGATCGAGATGAGTGAAACCATTCGTGTGGCGATTGTCGATGACCAGCAGTTGGTAAGAGCTGGCTTTTCGCTCGTCATTAATTCTCAACCAGATATGCAGGTGGTGGTCGAGGCTGGCGACGGCGTACAAGCCTTACGGGCGTTACAAAGCTACACCGCTGATGTGGTGCTTATGGACGTGCGGATGCCGAATATGGACGGGCTAGAGGCAACTGCCAAACTCGCTGAACAGAACGGTCCTAAAGTCATCATCTTGACGACCTTCGACCTAGACGAGTACGTATTGCAGGCGATTCGCGCAGGCGCCTCCGGCTTTCTGTTAAAAGATGCTCCTCCTGAGGATATGTTGGAGGCGATTCGCACTGTCCACCACGGTGACGCCGTTATCGCGCCGTCGTCCACGCGTCGCCTCATTGAACATCTAGCCCACGTCTTGCCAACCGGCTCGAGCGATAAAGAGGAGCTGCTTACCACCCTCACTGACCGCGAGCGAGAGGTGCTGGTGGAAATGGCGCGAGGCTACTCCAACACTGAGATTGCGGAACGGCTATTCGTTGCAGAAGCGACCATCAAAACCCATGTGGGCCGGATCCTCACTAAGCTGAAGGCGCGTGATCGGGTCCAGGCAGTTATTACAGCGTACGAAACGGGTTTGATCACTCCCGGGAGTTAGCGTGCCCCCACAGTTGGATGTACAGTCCCCTTCCCGCCCGATTACATGTGGGTGTGAAAATCGTAAGGTCACTGTATGAACGACGTGCTCCGAATCGAATCAGTGAACCTCACCTACGGAGAGGGACCCACTGCGCGGCAGGCGTTGGCCGACGTCGATCTCGCTATCAGCAACGAAGGTATTCACGCTGTTTTGGGCCCATCAGGAAGTGGCAAAACGACCCTCCTAAAGGTGGCAACAGGACTCCAACCTCCACAGAGCGGGGAGGTGTATGTGGCCCAGCAACCAATATATGAATTAGATGAAGCCGCCCGAACCCGGCATCGCTGCCTCTATATCTCGAGTATTCTTGAGCGGGAAAATTTAGTCCACATGTATTCTGTGAGGGACAATATTACCTTACCGGCTCAATTATCTGGTTCGTCTATTGATCGCGCTCGTTACCGCGAAGCGATTCATTTTTTCGATCTAGCAGAATTCTTGGATCTGTATCCAGCTGCCATTTCTGCGGAGGTGGCTCAGCGTGCCGCTCTCGCGCGCGCTGTGGTCTCAGCTCCTCGCCTTATTGTGGCAGACGAAATTAGCGGCGATCTCGATTCGCGCAGCAGCGCATCCGTCCTTTCTCTCCTCCGTTCAGCGGTACGGGAATTCAATCTTACCGTTTTACTCTGTACGCATGACCCATTAGCAGCAGCCTATGCTGATGAGGCGTGGCTGCTATCCGACGGAGCAATTGCCGGTACCGTCGACAACCCCACGTATCACTCGCTCATTTCGGCGCTCGCAGTTATGCGCGACGCGCAGGCACAACTCATATGATGGGGCTCGTAATTCATCTGATAGCGCTCGCAACTCGCACGATGAGGCTACCGTGTGGTCGCTGACGCTTAAATCCCTGCGGCTAGGATGGGCACGCCTGGCCGCCTGTTACCTTATTCTGACGATTGCCGGCGCCGCTCTTACAATTGCGTTGATTCTACCGGGGATCTTGCGCAGTACCGCCAGTGACGTGGTCAGCCAGGACGCGGCGGATGCGGCCTATGTGATTACTCTTAACGCCGATGCCAATCCGTACGATGCCCTGCACGACGTCAGCCAAGCAGCACCCTCCGCCCAATTCGATACCACTGGAAGCATTGAGATTGAGTATCCGCACGGCGAGCAAGACACCGAGCTGTTCTCTTCAGTAGTTGACGCCCCGTTTCGACGGTCCCCTGTAGTCACCGGTCGCGCCCCCGATAACCCCGGAGAAGTTGCGCTTACGGTGGCCCAAGCCCGCACCCATAAGAGCACCATTGGTTCCCAAATTAAGGTGCGCCTTCCACTCAATAGCGGAGAGACATCAAGCCTCATTGAAAGCGCCGCTAAAAGCGCCGCTGACAGATTAGGGATGACAGCAGAATGCGTGGAAAACCAATGCTGGCTCACCACGGAACTCTCGGTAGTCGGACTGACGGCATCGACGCCACAGTTTTTAGGCGGCTTTGATCGTATGGTCGTGTCCCGACAGGATGTTGATTCCTGGCTCGACTCACCTTCCGCTTGGGCTCACCAGAATAGAATACTTATTTCACATGCTGACGCGGCTGCGCATAGCCTTGATTTTGCGACGGTAAGTAAGCTGATCCCGGACGCATTAAAAATTCAAAACAGCGCGGATATCCGCTGGGCTGCCGACCAGGTCACCGCTCACCGCTCATTAACACCGTCCGCCGTTTTCGCGCTATTATCAACGCTTTTACTCCTTGTTGCTCTACTTTTTGTAGGGAATATCTTTTATACGCGCGTTATTAAACAAACGCCCGATTTTATCCGGCTTCGTCATATCGGGGCCCAACCCGCCCATCTAATCACCATAGTGCGACGGCAGGCGCTCATCATCGGGATAGCTGCGGGTTTGAGTGGACTTCTTGCCGGAGGCAGTCTGGTTTCTGCGGTTGTCGCCTACCTATTAAATAATCCGGCATTAGCCTCCCCGCGGACATCAGGAATCGGGCAGATTGTGTTCTCCTCCTCCGTGCTCGATTGGGACGTGACCACCTGGGATACACCACTAGACTCAGCGAGTTGGCCGCTACTAGCACTTATCGCCTCCCCCGTTGTATGCACGGTTATAGCACTGATAGCAGGGTACAGACCGGCCCGACTAGTCGCGGAGATGGGCCCTTCCCCCAGGAACAACCC
>JAEWHO010000007.1 GCA_023387755.1 Actinomycetes bacterium
CACCATCACTATCAGCCTATAGAGCGCTGTTTCTATACCACCGAACCCGCCTCACCTTAGGGGCGGGTTTTCTCATTTACCCTGAAACACCATGCGACTAGGCAAAACACTAACCCGCCAACGCGAGCCAGAAAACAGACCCCCCAAGCGCCAACACTCCAACGCAACCAGGGACTTATCAAATGCGACGTGAAAATGGAGCGGGTGACGGGAATCGAACCCGCGCCGTCAGCTTGGGAAGCTGAAGTTCTACCATTGAACTACACCCGCGAGCGCTCAGTGAGCGACTGCCTGTTCAGTATAGCGCCCACTTGCGCGATGCCAAAATACGCCCGCTCAGCGCATCCGGAATCCCTTATTCGATCGGGATATCAACCACGAGCCGGAGCGGGTCGGTGAGCGTCTGGACGCGTACGGGCCGCTCCTTATCCAGCCCGATGACTACCGATGCCATCCCTTCAAACGGGGCTTCAGTAAAGAGGCCTTTGACCACCTGGCCCGCAGGATTGAGTGCCCCAAACGGGGCCGGATCGTTGCTTTCCGGATAAGCGATTCCGGCCAAATGGATCTGCAATAGTGCCTTGCCAGGCACCGAGATCGGATCGCCTTTACCCTCGCCCAATACTGAATCGACGTATTCCATCTGATAGGAGGCCTCCGCGGCCTTACCGCCGGCGCGGTCCTCGCCAAGTTCGATTACGACGCGCTCAAAAGCGTCGTGGTGCCCGAACCGCACTTCTTTCAGCGGACGAGACGACTCGCCGCTTGGGAAACCGTCGGATTTCAGCGGGGGAGCGGAGTATTCGCCCCTATCTTCGCCGTCGTCGAGAAGAGCCGGTGCCAATGACTCGGTGGGTGATTGTGATGGCGTGGGCGGCGCAGACGAGGAGGGGGCCGCAGGGCTCGACGGCGTGCTAGGGGCGGGCCCCGCAGCGCCTCCACCGCCTTGGCAAGCGGTCAGACACAGAGCGAGCGCAGCTACAGCTAAACCTTGCACAACTACAGAAGACTTCATGTCACAAGCCTGTCACATTTATCTAGGCTGCGCATGTGGTGGCACGCCCAGCCCGCCTGGCACAATAGGGGCGTGCTGCTTTCTGACCGTGACATCCGTGCCGAACTCGCGGCGGGCCGTATCTGCCTCGACCCGTTCGAAGAAGCCCACATCCAGCCGGCTTCCATTGACGTGCGCCTGGACAGGTTCGTGCGCCTCTTTGACAACCACAAATACGACGTCATCGATCCCGCCGTCGATCAACCCGAACTCACCCGCCTGGTGGACCTCGGTCCCGATGACCCGCTCGTTCTCCACCCGGGCGAGTTCGTGCTCGGCTCCACCTATGAGCACATTACGTTGCCCGACGACGTCGCCGCCCGCCTGGAAGGCAAATCCTCGCTCGGACGCCTCGGTCTGCTCACGCACTCCACGGCCGGTTTTATTGACCCGGGTTTCACAGGGCACGTCACTTTAGAGCTATCCAATACGGCTACCATGCCGATCCGGCTATACCCGGGCATGAAAATCGGGCAGTTCTGCTTCTTCCGGCTCAGCTCCAGTGCCGAAAAACCCTACGGCCAGGGAGCTAGCGGCTCGCGGTACTTCGGGCAGCGGGGGCCGACCGCCTCGCGCTCCTACCGGAATTTCACGCGCGCCCACATCGACTCCACCGCGCATCTGGGGGTTCCTGAGGAGTAATGAACCCCACCCTCGAACTAGACCCGGCAGCAGCTAAGGACCACCACATTCTGGTGACCCCGGCCGGGGTGGATATGCAGCAGTTTTCGGCCCTGCTCGCCTCCCGGTTCGATACCGTCCTCACGCAGGACGAATACACGCGGGCCGTCTCCGCCCACACGAGTTTCTCCGGCCCCTACAGCCTCACCGCCGCCACTCGCAACGCGCTCGGGCTCCCCGCCTGGGCGGAGATGGCCTACACCGCCCATGTGCCCGCCCAACGCGGCGGACCGCTGCCGCCAGAACTCCACGGTGTTGACCCCGTCTGGGATGCTTTCGCCGCCGGCCAAGCCGAAGGGGACGAAGCCCTGGCAGTCGCGTTTTTGTGCGCGGCGGCGCGGAAAGTGGGGGGCGGCGTCGTCGTCAACGAATGCGCAATAATCCCGCAACCGACTGCGGATCTCACCCTGTTTTCACCCGTGTGGCTCGACCCGCAGGCTCTCGATACGCTCGTGGCCCCCTTCCTGGGGGAGCGCTCCTCCTCGCTGGCTGACGCCGAGCACTACCGCTTACCCGATGACGCTCCCCTGACCGGCTACTCAATCTACGGCGCGGGCGCTGGCGGAATGGTGAGCGTGGCCGTGGAAGCCGAGGAGTACCTGCCGGCAGCAGTGGCGGCACACGAATGGGCGCGCGATGGCGTGGTGAGCTACCAAATTCGGTGGAATAACGACGACGGCGCTAGCCTCAACCAGCCCAGCTTCTGCTCGGAAGCGGCAGCCCTGGTGGAGGGGATTGTGCGGGCGCTACAAGACCTCGCGCCCGGCGTCGTATGCGATGACGACGGCTTCTTGATCGACCTGAACTAGCGTCGCGCAGGGCTGGGCGGGGAGCGGGCTGCACGAGACAACGGTTACCGCCCTACAGCTACGCGGCGGACCGGCTTCCCCACACGGCAGCGGCCGCAACCGGCAGCACCGCGATGGCCGAGAGCACACTCAGCGCGGGGAACCCAGCGGTAGCCATGAGCGGGCCAGACAGTGCCGCCCCCAGCGCCGCGACCGCATTCATAACTGAATCACCAAAACCTTGCACATACGGGCGATCAGTGGTGGGTACTGCGTGGGTGAGGAGGGAAGCGGCCGGAACGGTGACGGCCGACCAGCCCAGGCCGAGCAGGAACAGCCCGATCACCACGGACGTGGTGCTGCTAGCAAAACCGGCACACAGCACGCACGCGAGCAATTCGATGACCGCCCCCACCAGGATCATGCGGCGCGGCCCCCACCGGTCAGACCCCCACCCGAATAGCGGCGCAAGCCCCCACATGCCGAACACATGGATAGAGATGGTCAGGCCGATAATGCTGAGAGAATCGCCCTGATGATGCAGATGAACAGGCGTCATCGTCATAATCACAACCATCACCAGATGCGCCATCACCTGCGCCACCAGCGCCGCCTGCGCAGTGGGATGAGAACGCAAACTCTCCCACGCCCGCCGGTAGGTTCCGCGCGGTTTCGTGCGCGGCTGAGCCACCTGCTCGCCCTGGAACGTCTGCGCCAGATGGAGCGGATCGGGGCGCAATAGGAGGGCCACGCCGAGCGCCGTCCACACGAGCAGGACCGCGCAAATACCGAAGGCCCCGGCAAAAGGGTGCAGACCAAAGTGGCGTGCGAGCAGTGCCCCGGGTTCCGCCAGATTGGGGCCTAATACCGCCCCGAACGTACCGGCCCACACCACTAGGGAGAGGGTGTGTGCCCGACGTCGCGGCGGCGCCAAGTCAGCCCCCGCAAAGCGGGCCTGCAAACCGGCTGCACTGCCGCAACCGAGCAATAACATCCCACCCAGGAATACTGGCAGGCTGGTGAGCTGAGCAGAAAGCGCGACGGCTCCCGCCCCGACGGCGGCCGCCGCCCACGCCCCGGCCAGGGCCCGGCGACGGCCAAAATTCGCGGCAAATGCCGCTAACGGAAGAGCAACCAGGGCCGCGCCAACAGTGGAGGAGGCGCGGGCGATCCCCGCCCACGCCTCCGACTGGGTAACCTCCGCAGCAAGGAGCACGCCCACCGAAGGGCCGGCACCAACGCCGAGCGAGGACAGCATCTGGGCGACCGCGAGGGTACGGACGCTGCGGCGCTGAACAGTGCGAACCTCCGGGAGATCCTGCCACGCGTTGCTCATACCGCCCCGCCAGTCGCGGGGTCGGGCTTTGGCTGCGCGGGGTCGGGCTTTGGCTGCGCGGGGTCGGCTCCCGGCTGGGATGAACCGGGGTCAGCGTCTGCTGCCTGGGCGCGGTGGACGGCGTCGAGCATAAGCGTGGCCACGTCCCGCACCTGCATATCGGTGCCCTGGGCGGCAGCGCCGTCGGAAATCATCTGGGTACAAAACGGGCAGGCCGTCGCCACGGTGGTGGCCCCGGTATTGGCGGCCTCCTGCGCGCGCACCTGATTAATACGCGCCCCGATTGTCTCCTCGGTCCACACACGGGCCCCACCCGCCCCACAACACATGGCCGTCTCACGGTTGCGCGGCATCTCGGTTACCTGCGTGCCCATCGCGGCAAGCAGCTCGCGTGGGGGAGCGTAAATCTGATTGTGACGGCCGAGGAAACACGGGTCATGGTAGGTGACGGGTTCGGCCGTGCCCTCCGGTGGCGGGGCTAGGCGCAGCGCTCCTTCCCGCACCAGCCGGTTCAGCAGTTGGGTATGGTGGACAACCTCGTATTGTCCGCCTAATTGCGGGTATTCACGGGCGAGCGTATTGAAACAGTGGGCGCAGGACACCACAATTTTCGTGGCCCCTGCTTCGTTCAACATCTCCACGTTTTGCGCCGCCAACATTTGGAAGAGCATCTCGTTACCGGCCCGCCGCGCAGGATCGCCGGTGCATCCCTCGGCATCTCCCAACACCGCGAAACTTACGCCGGCCACATGGAGTAGCTCCGCGAGTGCCTGGACGGTTTTCTTCGCCCGGTTCTCGTATGCTCCCGCGCACCCGACCCACAGCAAGTAATCAACCTCGGCCAGGGATTCAATATCGATCCCCACCTGGGGCACCTCGAAGGGGAGCTTCTTGGCCCAATCCATCCGTTTGCGGGGCGCCTGCCCCCACGGGTTGCCTTTATTTTCCAGGTGCCGGAACATACCCGCGAATTCGTTGGGGAAAGCCGATTCCATCAGCACCTGGTGACGGCGTAGCTCCGCAATATGATCCACGTGCTCAATATCGACCGGGCACTGGTCTACACACGCCCCACACATCGTGCATGACCACAATACGTCCGGTTCAATAACCTCTGGAACGAGCGCCTGCGCGGCCTCGAAAATATCCGGTTCGGCAGCGTGATCGCGCAGCGTCGTCACCAGGGTTTTCGGGGAGAGCGGTTTGCCGGTATTCCAGGCCGGGCAAATATCTTGGCAGCGCCCACATTCGGTGCAGGTGGCGAAATCGAGCAGAGCTTTCCAGGAAAAATCGGCGACCGTACCGACGCCGAGGGAGGCGTCCTCATCGAGATCATCGAGGGCGTCAACCGTGAATTCCGCTTCCCCCACCCGTAGTGGCGGCAGCGGACCGAGCGCGGGGCTGCCGTCCACTTCCCGCCGGGTATAGATATTGACGATGGCGAGGAAACGGTGCCAGGCCACCCCCATCGTGGGTTGGAGCCCGACGACGACGAACCACGCCACCGAGATAACAATCTTGAGTAGGGCCGTCAACGTAATAACTGTTGCCAAGGCCGGTGCGCCCCAGCCCTGGGCGGTAGCGCCCAGCCAGGCAGTGAGCGGGAAGTGAGCAACCGTTGCCCAGGGGGCAGAGGTGGCTAGCCCGTAGGCATATTCGAAGGCGCGCAGAGCGATCACGCAGACCGCAACACCCAAGACGACGGCTTCAACGAAGATTGCTGCCGCCTGGTTGGAGCCGGTAAAGCGGGAGCTGCGTGGTCGTAAGGGGGAGGCCGGGGTGGCATGGGTGGCCGCTGAGTCGGTGGTGGCCGCTGGGTCGCTGGTGGCCGCTGAGTCGGTGGTGGCCGCTGAGTCGGTGGTGGAGGACCCAGTTACGGCCGGATCAGTGGTGGCCCGATCAGTGGCGGCTTCCGCTCCCCGGGGCCGGTGAATATACCGGATCACCATGAGTGCAATAATCGCCGCCGTACACAGCCAGGCAATGGCCTCAATAACCCACTCGTATATGTAGGCGTGCCCGATGATTGGTAGTGCAAAGTCAGGTGAGAGGAGCTGCCCATAGCCGGTTACCAAACTGAGGAAGAGCAGCGGGAAAGCCACCATAACGAGCCAGTGAGCCACCCGCACTACGGGGCGATGCGTGAAACGCCCGTGCCCGAGCATTTCCTTCAACACCAGCAGGGTGCGGCGTCCGCGTGGCTCAGTCCGCCCGGGCGCACTGCCCTGCCCGGCGCGTATCCCGGCGGCGATCCGCACCGCGCCGCGGGTAAAGACGACCGCACCAATAACGGTGGCCGCGATGGCCAAAATGAACGCGAGCGTGTGGAGCACTTAGATGGAACCTTCCCGACTCACCCACAAAGCCCCGGCTGCGGTTGCTGATAAGCCGAGTGATACCCCAGCCACCTCCACGTGGATCTGCTGGGCCCCAGGAATCATACCGACAACGCGCACGTGCGCCCCCAGCACTAACCCGTGTTCGGTGCACCACCGCAGCAGCTCCGGTTCCGCATCCGAAATCCGCTTGATCTCGGCTTTTTCATCCACGTCCAAGACGGTTAGAGGGACGAGATCGGGAGCGCCAACCGGGGGCATGGAGCCATCCGCGCGGGGGATAGGATCGCCGTGCGGGTCGGTAGTGGGGTGGCCGAGCGCTTCATCCATTGCATCGATAAGTCGGTCTGAGGCTGCATGTTCGAGCTGTTCGGCCTCATCGTGGACTTCATCCCAGGAATACCCGAAGATCTGTACCAGGTAGGTTTCGAGAATCCGGTGACGGCGCACCATCGCCACCGCAACCTTCTCCCCGGCCGCAGTGAGCCGGATTCCGCGGTAGGGTTCGTGCTCTACCAGACCCTGGCCGGCCAACCGTTTAATCGTTTCCGATACTGACGACGGCGAGAGCCCCAACTGGCGGGCCAATGCACCGACGGTGCAGGGCGTATCCGTCCACTCTCCACTAGCCCAAATGACCTTGAGGTAATCCTCAATTGCCGGGGTGAGTTCGCGATCCATACTTCGATCCTAATGGGAACGTAGCGCCCGGGCGTGACCGGGCGAACGAGAGCTGCGTTGCGGAAGTGAATGTGGTGGGGGTAACCGCTTCGCGGGGAACGCAGCTGGGAGCTTTCTCCTACAATGGAGGTGGACCTTTCCCGAGGCAGCCCAGTATGTGAGTAAAAGACCGGTGCGCCGTCGCTTCCAGTGGGACTGCCCGCAACCTATCTGAGGCCCAATAGTGACCTTCTTTATTCTGCTGCACGCCCTAGCGGCGTTGCTTGCGCCTGCCATTATGCGTGCCGGACGGCGCGGATTCCTCCTCTTAGCTGCCATCCCGGCTAGCGCTACCCTATGGGTCCTCACCCACGTTCCTGCGGTGATGGCGGGCCAGATCCGCACTGAAAAGGTGGACTGGATTCCCTCCCTGGGGATCACCTTCGCCTTTCGGCTCGATCCCCTCGCAGCGGTCATGGCGCTGATCGTCACCGGCGTGGGGGCTCTAGTGCTGGTGTACTGCTCGCCGTATTTTGCGCGGCATGCCTCCGCACTTGGCCGTTTCGGAGGGGTATTTGTGGCCTTTGCGGGGGCCATGTTCGGGCTCGTCACCACCGACAACACGCTTGCGCTCTATATTTTCTGGGAAGCAACTACCGTATTCTCGTTCCTGCTCATCGGGCACCACCACCAGCGTCAGCCCTCACGCCGTGCCGCTCATCAGGCCATTATCGTCACCACTATCGGCGGTCTGGCAATGCTTGCCGGATTCATTATGATGGCCGCCCTGCCCGGTGGTTCATACCAGCTGTCTACGCTCATTGCCCGCGCCCACAACGGAGAATTAGCTGCTGATCAGCCGCTGCTGTTAAGCGTCTGCGCCTTCTTGATCCTCATGGGGGCGGCCTCCAAATCAGCGCTCATCCCCACCCACTTCTGGCTTCCCGCCGCGATGGCTGCGCCCACTCCGGTATCTGCCTATCTGCATGCTGCCGCCATGGTGAAAGCGGGCGTCTACCTTGTGGTCAGACTCAATCCGGGATTCGCC
Organism: Actinomycetes bacterium; assembly: GCA_023387755.1. Lineage (GTDB taxonomy): Bacteria > Actinomycetota > Actinomycetes > Actinomycetales > Actinomycetaceae > Bowdeniella. Next base: position 7,904 of record JAEWHO010000007.1, read on the forward strand.
CACCTGCCGATCTGGCAGGCAACCGTGCTCACTTTAGGCCTTGGCACCATGATCTTGGGTGGCTACCGAGCACTCCGTCAATACGACATTAAACTCCTACTCGCTTTCGGTACCGTCTCGCAATTGGGCATGATGATCGCGATCGTGGGGATGCCACACTCGGGCATGGTGTTGGCAGGGCTCGTCATGATCGCCTCCCACGCGCTGTTCAAGTCCGCCCTCTTCCTGTGCGTCGGCATTATTGACTGGTCTTACGGGACCCGCGATGTACGCGAACTATCGGGGATCGGTCGCCGCCTACCGGGAGTGGCCGTCAGTGCCGCGATAGCGATCGCCTCTATGATCGGCTTGCCGCCATTCTTGGGGTACGTCGCTAAAGAGGCAGCCCTGCACGAGCTCGTCCACCAGACCACTACGGGTAGCGTGACCTCCGGTGTTGCGCTCGGCATCTTCGTATTCGGCTCCATCCTGACCTTCGCCTACGGCCTCCGGTTTTGGTGGGGCGCCTTCGCTACCAAACCGAGGCTGTGCACTGCCCCCGGCCACCCGGTCGGATGGTTAATCCAGACCTCCCCGGCAATCCTGGCAGCAGGCGCACTTGCGGGCCTCGCGCCCGGCGTCGTCGAGAACCTCCTCGCTCCCATTGCCCGCCTGAGCCAACCGCGCGGCACCGTACCCGCCTCCGTATTTACGGCGACGACGACGCCACCGGCCAGTCTGGAAGTTTCCGGGCATCTGACTTTGTGGGGCGGAGTCGGGTGGCCACTGTTCCTTACCGTGCTTGTGATAGGAGGGGGTACGGGGCTGTTCCTGATCCGCGCGCGCGTCGAACGCTGGCAGGCCGCGCTACCGCACGTACCCAATGCGGAAGAAAGCTTCCGGCGCAGCGAGCAAGTGCTTGAAAATATAGCCGCCGCTCTCACCTCCGCCACCCAGCGCGGCTCCCTACCCTTCTATCTTTCGACCATCCTCGTCACCGTGATGGGAGCGCTATTTTTCAAGCTGGTTAGCCAGGCGCCCAATATCGGGGCGGTGCGCCCCTACGACCATATTGCTCAAATCCCGGTAGCTGCCGTGACGGTTATCGCGGCTTTTATGGCAGCCCGGGCTCGACGGCGGCTGAAAGCGGTATTCCTGCTGGGCGTATCCGGCTACGGGGTGGCACTAATTTTTGCCCTGCACGGTGCGCCCGATATCGCCCTTACCCAGGTGTTGGTGGAGACCGTAACCCTCGCAGTGTTCGTACTCGTGTTGCGCCGCCTGCCCGCCTACTTCTCCAACCGGCCGCTGCGCACCTCCCGGTACGTGCGCGCCGCGATCGGTGCCTTCACCGGCGTAGTGGTATCCCTGCTAGCGCTGGCCGCCACCTCCGCCCGGATCCATACCCCCGTATCAGAACATTTCCCAGCGGAAGCACTCAGTTTCGGTTACGGGCACAATATCGTGAACGTTACGCTCGTCGATATTCGCGCTTGGGACACCTTCGGGGAAATCGCGGTGGTACTCGCGGCCGCCACGGGGGTTGCCTCGCTGCTGTTCCTACGCGCCCGCACAGGGATTGTCGATCGCGGCCGGAACGTACGCTCGGCCGATACCCGGCGCGTGTGGGACTCACGCTCACTCGATAAAGCGGAGACACTCGCCAGCGCCGCCAAAGAAGTAGCGGTAGATCGCGCTCGCAGCCAGGTACTCCTCCAGCCCGGCCGAGGCCGCACCTGGCTGGCCGGTGCACAGACGCTCGCACCCCGCCGCCGTTCCGTGGTGTTCGAGGTTGCTGCCCGGCTCATCTTCCACACCATGATGCTGCTCTCCCTCTACCTGCTTTTTGCCGGCCACAATGCGCCCGGAGGCGGTTTCGCAGGCGGCATCATGGCCGGCACCGCCCTCATGGTGCGCTACCTGGCCGCCGGGCGCTACGAGCTGGGAGAAGCGCTCCCACTCCATGCCGGCCATGTGCTGGGCACGGGGTTGGTGCTCTCCGCCATCGCCGGTCTACTACCCGTATTTGTGGGCGGCACGATCCTGCAAACCACCGTATTCGACTTCCACCTACCCATCTGGGGAGACGTACACCTGGCCACCGCGCTCCTATTCGACATCGGCGTCTACCTGCTCGTCATCGGGCTAGTACTGGATATTTTGCGCTCCCTTGGCGCAGAAATCGACCGCCATATCGAGATCGAAAGGCGAGAAGACGACGCCCCGGCTGGGACCGCCTCGGCGGTGCACGAAGCCAATGACGAGGCCCTTATCCGAGATGACGCCGATCATGCCGCACAGGAGGTGGCACATGACTGACATGTCCGCCTCCCTCACCCTCGTGGCGCTCGCGGGATGTTTGATCGCCATCGGGGTGTACCTACTTTTGGAACGCACCCTCAGCCGCATCATTATCGGCCTGGCGCTACTCACCAACGGCATTAACGTGCTGATCTTGGTGGCCGGAGGTGAAGCCGGCACCCCGCCGCTCATCGGTCGCGACGATCCCCGCCCCATCTCCGACCCGCTCCCACAAGCATTCATCCTCACCGCTATCGTTATCACCCTGGGAGTAACCGCGTTCCTCCTAGCGATGGCCTATCGTTCCTGGCAGCTCAATGACCACGATGAAGTACAGGACGATCTGGAAGATCGCCGGATCGCCAACCGGGAGTTGCGAGATGCCATGGCTCGCCGCCGTCTGGATGACGACGGCACCAGCGTAGAAGAGGATGCTGCCTTGAGTCGCGATGAAACCGCCGGAACTGAAGCAGACGACACCGAAGCAGACGACACCGAAGCAGACGACACTGAAGCAGACGACACTGAAGCGCCCCACCAGCAGCGCTCCGAAGCAGAGGAGAACGCCCAATGAAGCTGTCGTGGATCGTTCCGCTGCCGATTCTCATACCGCTCCTGGCCGCCGGTGCCGCGCTCGCCTTCGGGCGTCACCCGCGCCTGGCGCGGGCTATCGCCCTCGCTGCATTGAGCCTGAGCTTGACGGTGGCGATCGTGCTTATCGTCGTCGTCGACCATAATGCGCTCGTGCTGGACATCGGATCATGGGCGGCCCCCGTGGGTATCACCCTGGTGGCCGACCGTTTCTCCGCTTTGATGTTGGCAGTTTCAGTGGCCGTCACCCTTGCCGTTTTGGTGTACACGACGGCGCAGGGAGTGGCCGATGAAGATGAGGGCGCCCCCGTTGCGGTCTTCTACCCGACCTTCCTCATCCTGTCCGCCGGAGTATCCAATGCCTTCCTCACCGGGGACCTATTCAACCTCTACGTAGGCTTCGAGATTCTGCTGGTATCCTCCTTCGTGCTCATCACGCTGGGAGGGAGCCGGGACCGAATCCGAGCGGGGACGATCTACGTCGTCGTCTCCCTCCTGTCCTCGGTGCTATTTTTGCTGGCCATCGCGCTTACCTACGCCGCTATTGGCACGGTGTCCTTCGCGCACATGTCACTGCGGCTCGCTGAAATCGACCCGGCCATGCGGACCATTATCCACCTGGCATTACTGAGCGCATTTGGGATTAAAGCGGCCGTATTTCCGCTCTCGGCGTGGCTGCCGGACTCCTACCCCACTGCCCCCGCACCAGTGACGGCGGTATTCGCGGGCCTCCTCACCAAAGTGGGGGTCTACGCGATTATCCGCACCGAAACGCTCCTTTTCCCGGACGGCGAACTGGCGGACCTGCTCGCCTGGCTGGCTCTAGCAACGATGCTGGTAGGAATCCTCGGGGCAGTGGCGCAAAATGACCTCAAACGTATGCTGTCATTCACGCTGGTTTCCCATATCGGCTTTATGATCTGGGGAATCTCCACCTATACGGAAGCTGGAATTAACGCGGCCATCTTCTACGCCGTCCACCACATCATCGTGCAAACCTCGCTGTTCCTGGTAGCCGGACTCATCGAACGTTACGGGGGCACCACCTCGCTAGTGCGCCTCGGCTCTCTAGCCCATGCGGTACCGCTACTAGCCGTCCTTTATCTCATTCCGGCACTGAACCTGGCAGGAGTGCCGCCCTTCACTGGCTTCATCGGCAAAGTAGGGCTCATCCAAGCGGCCGCTGAGCGAGGACAAACCGCGGACTATCTCCTCATCGCTGGCGCATTAATCGCCTCGATCTTGACCCTGTACGCGGTAGTGAAAAGCTGGAATATGGCCTTCTGGCAGGAAGCCGATGAACCCCTGCCCGCAGTGAAACCGACGGCCCCCATGCTCGGAGCCGCCAGCAGTTTAGTGGTACTGGCGCTGGTGCTGAGTGCGGGAGCCGGTCAGGTGCTGCGCTATACCGAAAGCGCGGCGGCGCGCTTGATGAACCCGGCCTACTATATCGACGCCGTCATCGTGGACAACGGGCGCGGGCACGGCCAATCCGATGCGGAGGTAATCAAATGAAACGTATTCCTCCCTTGGGAATGGTCGTGTGGATTACGGCGGTGTGGGTGCTGCTGTGGGGCGATCTGTCCCTTGGCAACGTGGTCAATGGCATCATCGCGGCTTTTGGGCTGTGGTTCGTGCTCCCACTACCGCGAGTGCATCGCCGCTACCGGATCCGCCCCCTGGCACTGGTCGTACTGGTTGCTGTCTTCCTCAAAGATGTTGCGGTTGCCAGTTGGCAGGTGGCTACGCTGGTATGCGCTCGCCGCCAACCGCGTAGCGCCGTCGTCCGGGTGGAACTACGCAGCCATAATGACCTCTACCTGTCAGCGGTGGCGATGCTCACCACCCTCGTGCCGGGCTCAGTAGCCGTGGAAGCACTGAAATTCTCTGGCATTATCTATGCTCACGTCCTCGACGTTGACGCCGATAACCCGCGCCGTAGCCTGGATGAGTTCCGCGCCAGTGTACTGGCCCAGGAGGAGCGGCTGCTGCGGGCAGTCGCTTCCGATGCCGAACTTATCGACGCCGGCTACGATCCGGGATGGCGCTGCCAGGGCGGGGACTATATCCGTGCCGATATAGCCGCCGAAAGTGTGCGCGCGGAAGCGGTACCCGCGGAAGGAACGCCATGACCGACCCCCTCCTCACCACCGCGAATACGCTCCAATACGGAGCCTTCGCCCTGCTGGCCGCGGCCGTCATTATCGTACTTATCCGAATGGGGCGCGGCCCTTCGATGCTCGATAGAGCGCTCGCGATGGACGTCATTACGGCCGCGTTGATCGGCGCGGTAGCCACCTGGTCGGCCCTCACCCGCAGACTCGACCTCATCCCCGCACTGGTGGGCCTGGCCATGGTGGGGTTTATTGGCACGACGGTGATCGCGCGTTTCATGGTGATCGATAATGCCGAGGAGGCCCGCGTCCTAACGGAACAGGAAGAAGCCGAACTCGATGCCGCCCCTATCGACGACGACGCCGCCCCCGTCCACGATATTGACGGGACCCCGGAAGGAGACCGGCATGAACTGGACTAGTGTGGCCGAACTAATCGGTGCTGTAT
>JAEWHO010000055.1 GCA_023387755.1 Actinomycetes bacterium
CATCGAGGCCAATCATGGACCGTGGTCCTGCTTCGCTAGTAACGGTGGTGGCACTATTAATGGGTGACTGATACTCCGGCACCGAGCTACGACTCCTTCACTGAATTACCGCCGCATGAGCGCTTAGCCGCACAAAGCGACGTCGTAATGCGCTTTGGCCTGAGTTTGCTCGGTGCTGGCGCCGGCGCCTACCGCGTGAAAGCGTCGATGGCGCGGCTCGCGCACGCCGTCGGGATTGAAACCCACCGAGCCCAGGTGACGTTCACCGAAATCACGACGACATCGGTTGCCAATGGCACCTTTCGAACCGAGATCGGGGAGACCCGGCGCGCCGGGGTGGATGCCGACAAGATCGACCGGCTGCGCGCCTTTGCGCGGCAACTTCGCCCCGGGATGAGCGTGGAGGAGTGCCATACGGCGCTGGATCAGATTGACGCAACCAAGCCGCTGTACGGTGCGGTGAAGAATGCCCTCGCCTCTGCATTTGCTTGCGCGGCCTTCGCCTTCCTTAATAAGGGTGGGCCGGTAGAGTGTGCCGTCGTCTTTTTGGCGGCTTTTGTTGGGCAGGCATTGCGGCGGCAGCTGATGCGGCGGCATGTGAACCACTTTGGGGTATGGATGCTGTGCGGTGCCGTCGGAGCGCTGACTTATATCGGGGCGGTTACCGGGCTGAATATGCTCCAGCTGATTGACCATTCCCACCAGGCGGGTGTGATCTCGGCAATCCTATTCCTAGTACCGGGATTCCCATTAGTCACGGGAATACTGGATTTAGTGCGAATGGACCTGCTGGCCGGAATCACCCGCCTGGCCTATGTGGGCGTACTGCTTGGATCTACCGGTATAGCCGTGTGGACGGTGTCTGCCTCGCTGCATTGGGAGGTTGCTGCAGTTGCGCACCCGAGCCTAGATCCACTCATGCTAAATCTCTTGCGAATCGTTGCGTCCTTCGTGGCCGCATGTGGGTTTGCGATGTTATTCAACTCGCCCCTAAAAGTTGCAGCGGTGGCGGCCCTCATTGGCGCTTTCACCAATACTGGCCGACTCCTACTCGTGGACTACACCCCGATTGCCAGCCAGGCCGCCGTCGGGTTAGCCGCTCTGTTCATCGGGATTTTCGCCAGTCTTCTCGGCGCCGTCACGCGCTATTCTCGCGTCACCCTATCAGTGCCCGCAGTCGTCATTATGATTCCCGGGGTTCCCCTCTATCGTGCGCTCACCGCGATGAGTAACGGCGAAGTCACCCTCGCCTTCTCGCAGATTGTGCAGGTGGTATTTGTGGTTGCCGCGATTGGGGTGGGGCTCGCTATTAGCCGCATGCTCACCGATCCGGGCTGGCGCCACGATCAGGACATCACCCACACCCGGGAGCTCTTCCGTGGGGCGGTTGCGAAGGTACGCTGACGGGGGAGTACAGGGTAGGCAACGGCGGGGCGGTTGCATAGTACGCTAGCGCACAGCGCGCGTCTCGCTGCCCCCGCGCCGGTCACAGTCCGCCGAGGACCTGCGCGATAAGAATCTTCGCGATCATCGCCATTGGGTAGACCATGGCATATCCCAACGCTACTCGAGGGTCAGCGCCGGTGCGGTTATTAGCGTAGGCGAGTACGGCAGGCTGAGTTTGGGTACCGCCGAGCACGCCAGCAGTGCGCGTTCCGCCGAGCTTAAACAGCCACCGCATAGAGGCGTAAATCCCGACCCCAACAAAGGTGGTGATCAGTGCACCCAGGATAAAGATCTTCCACCAGGACCCGCCCGTGAATGCGTTGAGGATCTGCCCGCCAGCGGCCGTTCCGGCATAAGCCAAGAACACGAGCAGCCCGAATTCACTGAGTACCTGGCAGGCCGTATTCGGAATAGCGGTGACCACCTTGCCGATCCGCCCGATCTTGCCCATTACTAGCCCCACGATCAGGGTGCCGGCCGCAGAACCGATGGAGAAGGTCTCCCCGCTGGGGGTTAGGATCGGGGCCTCACCAATAATGATGCCGAGGGCCATTCCCAGCCCCAGAGCGATCGGGTTAATGTCAGTCAGGCCGCGCGCGGAGTCACCGAAGTACTTGGAGATTCCCGCCATTTTCGACGTCGGCGCAACCACACGCACACGGTCACCGAGCTGCAGTACGAGATCCGGGGTACCGACCATATCGACGTCGCCGCGCCGCACGCGCGAAATGGTGGCGTCAAAACGCTCCTCTAAACCCAACTCGTGGATCTGGTGGCCGGCGAGTTTGGGATCGGAAAGGGTGATGCGCCGGAAGTCGAGGTAGCGGCGATCGGATAGCAGCGAGTGGGATGAGCCGTGGCCGAGTTCTTTAATCGCCCGTTCGATAGCCTCAGCCGGGCCAACCACGGTGATGAGATCATCACGGTAGAGGACGTCCCCGGGTAGCGGCGTCGTAATTGGGCCGATCTCTCCGCGGCGCAAACGCGAGAACTGTAGCGAGAGTCCGAGGACTTTTTGGAGGTCAGCAATTGCCGGGCGATCGTCCCGCTCCACCCGGATGGTGCGGTTAGAGATGGGGGAGGGGGTGTCCTTATCGCGCTTACCGTAGTTCAGAGCGAGCTGGGCGATGATCAACATTCCGACGACGCCGAACAGGTAGGAGATCGAATAGCCAACTGTTGCGAGATCGGGCTGGCCGGAGGCGTTACCAGCCGATGCCAGCGCCGGGGTGTTCGTAATAGCACCGGCGAAGGTTCCGGCGATGAGCGGGATTTCCATGCCGAGCGCGGTGCCGACAAAATAGGCGAGTAGGCCACCGCCGAGGAGCACGACGAGCATCCCCAGGATGGGCCCGGCGGCGGTGCGCATCATATGGAAGAAGTTGGGCCCGGAGTTCACCCCGATTGCGAAGGCGAATAGGGCGAGCCCTAAAACTCCGAGGTGATGTTCAACCTTTAGCTCGTAGCCGGAGGAAAACCCCCACGCAGAGATGCCGATGGCCAGGAAGAGGACTGCGGCAGCACCCAGGCCGATCCCACGAAACTTCAGATGACCAATCGCCATCCCGAAGCCCACCAAGATAAATAGGAGCAGTACCTGGTTTTCGGCCAACAAACTGAAAATCGAGTGCATGGGCACGTTCCTCAGATCGGGCGGCTGCCGCCGCTGGCTGTAGTCGTCCAAGCTCTAGTGTCCCACGATTGTTCCTCCCGCCGTGGGACGGGCGTCCCGCCACCGCAGACATCACACATTTAGATTAGCCTGCATCAACATACACTGAAGACATGCGTGCACTCGTTATCATCACCAGCACTTACCCGCACGGAGTGGGCGAGGATTTCATCGCAGCGGAGCTGCCTCATTTGCTGGCCACATTCGACCGGGTGTTGATGGTACCGCTCGGTGACGGCGGCGCGCCCCATACCCGCCAGGTCCCTGCCGGGGTGGAGATGGTGGACTGGAAACAGTCAGCCCCCAGCCCCGCCCGTATCAGGGCGGCAGCGGGCGCGGCGGCGCGAATGTTGCCTCGCTGCGCTACCGTGCGCCATGCCCCGAGGGAGATCGCCTGGGCCGCCTCCAGCGGTCTGC
>JAEWHO010000056.1 GCA_023387755.1 Actinomycetes bacterium
ACGCCCTCCCGGCCCTAACCCCGAGCGCTGCCGGGCCATTGACCGGGCGCATCATCGTGGTGCCGCGCCCCGAAGATGACCAGATCGTCGCTGCCGTGCGCGCTGCCGGAGCGAGCGTCATCGCTCACCCGGTGACCCGCCACACCGCCCTGACCGCCCCCAGCGTCCCACCCGCCGGAATCAGCCTGGTAGCCCTGACGAGCGCCCGCACCATTGACTATCTGAGCCAGGCCGGGCTACTCGAAGCTATCGGCACCTGCCCGGTTGCGGCAGTCGGGCCCGCCACTGCCCGCGCCGCTCGCGGCGCGGGCCTGAACGTCGTCGTCGAATCTACCCACGATGCCGCCAGCCTGGTGCGTGATATTGCGGAACTTTCCCCCGGGCACGCCTGGCTTCCCGGCTCTGCGCTCGCCGCGCCCACACTCGCTGAGGGGCTCACTGCGGCCGGCTGGCAGGTGACGCGCACCGCGCTCTACACCACCGTCCCGGTAGAGAGTGTGGATGCGGAGGTCGCATCCGCCTGGCAGCGCGGGCTGATCGACGGCGTGGTCGTGACTGCTCCATCCGTGGCAGCCGCGATTGTGGAACTGCTCGGGCATGCCGGGCCGGGCTGCGCCGTCGTCGCCATCGGTAACCCGAGCGCCCAGGCGGTCCGCTCTGGCGGTGGCATCCTCGCGGCCACCGCGCCCACCCCCACCCCGGAGGGCATTACCGCGGCCCTCATCGAAGCACTGGCAACCCCCGCCCCGAAAGGCGATCACTGATGAACCTCACCCACCGGCCCCGCCGCGCCCGCACCACCCCCGCGATGCGCCGACTGATGCGGGAAACCCGCGTTCACCCCAACCAGCTGATCCTGCCCGCCTTCGTGCGCGACGGCATTAGCGAACCGCAGGAGATCACCTCCATGCCGGGCGTCCAGCAGCACACTCTGGACTCCATCTGCGCGCTCGCCACCGCCTGCGCAGAAGCAGAAATCGGCGGAATTATGCTGTTCGGCGTACCGCGCGATGAGGATAAGGACGCTGCTGGGAGCGCGGGGATTGCCGACGACGGGATTCTCAACCGGGCGCTGGCGCGCGTGCGCGCCGAAGTCGGGGACGCCACCGTGGTGATGGCCGATACCTGCCTGGACGAATTCACCGACCACGGCCACTGCGGGGTGCTGCGGGAGGACGGCGCGGTGGACAACGACGCCACCGTGGAGCAGTACGTCGCTATGGCCCAGGCCCAGGCTGCGGCGGGCGCGCACATGGTGGGACCCTCCGGGATGATGGACGGGCAGATCGCCGCGATCCGGGCCGGGCTCGATGAGGCCGGATTTGCTGACACTGCGATCCTGGCCTACAGCGCCAAATATGCCTCCGGGTTCTTTGGGCCCTTCCGCGAGGCGGTCGGTTCTAGCCTGCGCGGGGACCGGCGCACCTACCAGCAGGACTCGGCCAACCGCCGCGAGGGGACGCGCGAAACTGAACTGGACCTGCTTGAAGGCGCGGACGCCGTCATGGTCAAACCCGCCGGCTACTACCTGGACGTCCTGGCTGATATTGCCGACTTCAGCCCAGTGCCGGTAGCGGCCTATCAGGTCAGCGGCGAGTATGCGATGGTGGAAGCGGCGGCGCAGCGCGGCTGGATCGACCGCGAACGCGTGATAGCCGAGTCCATCACGTCAATTGTGCGGGCCGGCGCCGATATGGTGCTGACATACTGGGCACTGGAGGCTACACACCTGCTGGACTGAGCACTTCGCCTCTCCCGCACGCCGCGCCCGGCCCAGCTCGCCCGGCCCCCGGGTTCCACGTCCCCAACTGAATTTAGTGAAACTACCGTATATATAAGGACGAATATGGCTACGAATGACTCTCTCTTCACCCGCGCCCAAGCTGCGATCCCGGGCGGAGTGGATTCCCCGGTCCGCGCGTATGGTTCCGTGGGCGGCACCCCGCGTTTCTACACCGACGCCGCCGGCCCCTACGTCACTGACACTGAAGGCGTGCGCTATACGGACCTGGTTTGTTCCTGGGGCCCGGCTCTACTCGGGCACGCCCACCCGGCCGTGGTGGAGGCGGTGCAGCAGGCGGCCAGCCGCGGGCTGAGTTTCGGCGCGCCCACCGAGGGTGAGATCGAATTGGCCGAGCTGATCCGCGAGCGCGTCCCGGCGTGCGAGAAAGTCCGCCTGGTTTCCACCGGCACCGAAGCCACGATGACGGCAATCCGCCTGGCCCGCGGTGCCACCGGCCGCGACCTACTCGTGAAATTCGCCGGCTGCTATCACGGCCATTCCGATTCGCTCCTCGCCGAGGCCGGCTCTGGCGTGGCGACCGCCGGCTTGCCCGGCAGTGCTGGTGTGCCGGCGGCCGTGGCCGCCCAAACCGTCGTCGTGCCCTATAACGACCGCACCGCACTTGAAGAACTCTTTGCCGAACGCGGGGGCGAGATTGCCGCGGTCATTACCGAAGCTGTGCCCGCGAATATGGGGTTGGTGCCGCCGGAGCCGGGCTTCAACCGCTTCATCCGCGAGCTCACCGCCCGCCACGGTGCTCTCATGATTTTCGATGAGGTCCTCACCGGTTTCCGAGTCGGCCCGGCCGGATGGTGGGGGATTGAGAACGACGACGCCGCCACCGCCCACACCCCGGATATTTTCACGTTCGGCAAGGTGGTCGGCGGGGGGATGCCGCTGGCCGCCCTCGGCGGTAGCGCCGCCGTCATGGATCTGCTGGCCCCTCTCGGCCCGGTCTACCAGGCGGGGACGCTGTCCGGCAATCCACTGGCCACAGCTGCGGGGATTGCCACGCTACGGCATGCCACCGCTGACGTGTACGCCCATGTGGATGCCGCGTCCGCGCGCCTGCGCGCCGCCGTCACCGATGCCCTCACCGCAGCCGGGGTGCCGCACGCGCTGAACCACGCCGGCTCGCTATTCTCGGTGTTCTTTGGGGCCGAGCCCGCCGCCACCGGGGTGCACAACTATGCGGAGGCCAAAACGCAGGATGCGGGCATGTATCAGCGGTTCTTCCACGCCATGCTGGGTGCTCAGGTGGCGCTGCCGCCGTCGTGCTACGAGGCGTGGTTCCTCTCCGCAGCCCACGACGAGGTAGCTATGAGCCACATCGAGGAGGCGGTGCGCCAAGCCGCGCAAGCAATCTGATCTGACCTGCCGGAAGTTGAGTCTCCGGTGGACCATTGATCTCACCTTTTGACCCTCATTTGCGGTCATAGCTCACATTCCATACTCTCTTGCTCACTCACCAGCGAGTTTCGGAGTGTGCCTCATGAATAAAGCTCACCAATCCTCAAACGCCGCGGCGGAGCATTCCCGCGAGCAATGGTCCGGGCAATACGGGTTCATCCTGGCTGCCATCGGCTCAGCGGTTGGGCTCGGTAATATCTGGCGTTTCCCGGGCGTTGCTTACACGCACGGCGGCGGCGCCTTCCTTATCCCCTATCTGGTTGCATTGCTGACTGCGGGTATTCCGATTCTGCTGTTGGATTATTCGCTCGGCCACCGCTTCCGGGGGTCTGCCCCGGCAGTATTCCGCCGCATCAATAAGAATTTTGAGGTCGTCGGCTGGCTGCAGGTGCTGATTTCTTTCGTCATCATCACCTACTATTCGGTGATTTTGGCGTGGGCGCTGCGTTATCTTTTCTTCTCCGTTAACGAAGCCTGGGGTGAGGATACTAAAACCTTCTTCCTGGTGGACTTCTTGCAGGTGTCCGATCCGGGCGTCGGGGGCGACGTCGTACCCGGCGTCTTCTGGCCTCTCGTGGCGCTGTGGGTGACAGCCGGTATTGTGATGGCCCTCGGGATCACGGCCGGTCTGGAACGCGTCAACCGGATCTTTATGCCGCTGTTGGTGGTGATCTTCGTGGTGCTAGTGGTGCGAGCCCAGTTCCTGCCGGGTGCCGCCCAGGGCCTGGATGCCCTGTTCACGCCGAACTGGGAGGCGCTGGCCGACCCGCAGGTGTGGGTCGCAGCCTATTCGCAGATCTTCTTCTCCCTGTCGGTGGCTTTCGGAATTATGCTCACCTATTCGAGCTACCTCAAACGCCGCTCCAACCTGGTGCCGACCGGGTTCGTTACCGGTTTCGCGAACTCATCTTTCGAGATCCTGGCCGGTATCGGCGTATTCGCCACTCTCGGATTCATGGCCAATGCGCAGAACGTGGGCGTGAGTGAACTGGAGGGCATTACCGGCCCGATCCTGTCCTTCGTCACCTTCCCCACCGTCATTTCCATGATGCCGGGCGGGCCGGTGTTCGGCGTCATCTTCTTCGCCTCGCTATCCATCGCGGCCTTCACCTCCCTCATCTCCCTGCTGCAGGTGGTTTCCGCCGCAATCCAGGAGAAATTCGGCCTCACTCGCCGCCTGGCTGCACTGCTCACCTGCGGCTTGACCGGCGCGCTGTCTATTTTCGTTTTCTCCACCACCGATGGCCTGAACGCCCTGGACGTCGTCGATAAGTTCATCAACGAAATCGGCGTGGTCGTCTCCGCGATCCTCATGACCCTGCTAGTCAGCTACGTGGCCCCCAAACTCGCCATTCTCTCCCGCCACCTAAACCGCACCTCGTCCCTGCGCGTGGGAGCGGTCTGGCGGGTGCTCGTGAGCGTCGTGGCCCCGGCTGTCCTCGGCATCATCTTGATCCTCACCCTGGTCGATCTGCTGCGGCACGGATACGGGGACTATCCGCAGTCCTTCGTCTACGAGATGGGCTGGTTCATGCTGCTCCTCGTCGTCGTGGCCGCTTTCGTGTTGGCGGTCAGCCCGTGGCGCACCCCGATCGATGATTTTGACGCCATCAGCTTCCATGACGCCCACGATGAGCCCGGCGAGTCCGTGGTGGCGGGGCATTCGATGCGTCGGCGGAAGCGGGATGCGGCCACCAATACCGGAAAGGGGGAGTGAAATGTCGACGACGGCGATCATCATGCTGACTGTCTCCATCGTGACGGTCTGGGGAGGCCTAGCTGCCTCGATAGCCCACCTGGTCACCCATCCGACTGAGCCGGAAGAAGACTAAGCTCAACCCCACTGGTGCCCCCCCCGTACGTGGTCGGGGCACCAGTCATATCAGAGGTTTAAAGCCCGAGGAACTCGCGGATCTGCGGTAGCTCTGCTTGTGCCTGCGCGAGCCCTTGGGCGTAGGCGTCCGCGAGTTTCGCCACCGAGCGTTCCCCCTGGCTGATCGGCATTGTGCGCGGCGCAAAGA
>JAEWHO010000071.1 GCA_023387755.1 Actinomycetes bacterium
GCTCAGTGACGTCGACACGCCCCAGTTCTTCACCCAGAATGCGCACGGTGCCGCTGGTGGGATATATCCGCCCGGTCGCTAACTGTAATGCCGTCGTTTTGCCCGCCCCATTGGGTCCCAGTACCACCCAACGTTGCCCGTCTTCGACGGTGAGGGTGAGGTCGCTGACGATATCGCGATCGCCGCGGCGGACAGCGACGTTATTCAGTTCGAGTACCGCATCAGTCATACCGGTCAGCCTACCTGCCCAAGTACCTGCCGGTAAACGGCTAGGGTGCGCTCGGCGATCGCTTCCCACGAGAAATGATCCTCAACTCGTTTCCTTGCCGCGATGCCCATCTGCTCGGCCCGCTCTGGGTCGTCGAGGACCTCGGTGAGCGCACTGGCTAAGTCAGCGACGAAGGTTTTTTCGTCGAGTGGTTGGCCTGTCCCATCAGTCATCTGTTCCAGGGGAACCAGCACACCGGTGACGCCGTCGTCGATCACTTCGGGGATGCCTCCGGTGGCTGAACCCACCACCGGCAACCCGACTGCCATCGCCTCCAAATTCACAATGCCGAGCGGTTCGTAGATGGACGGGCATACAAAGGTGGTGCCGGCGGATAGCACCGCGATCAGATCGGGACGCGGCAGCATTTCCTCGATCCAGATCACTCCGGAACGCTCGGCCCGCAACTGTTCTACGAGTCCGGTTACTTCCTCCATAATCTCGGGGGTATCGGGCGCACCGGCGCAGAGAATCAGCTGCACATCCTCAGGCAAACTGCGGGCCGCTTGTAGCAGGTACGGGAGCCCTTTCTGACGGGTGATTCGACCAACGAAAACTATGGCGCGGCGGTTGGGGTCAATCCCGAACCGCCCCCACACCCGCTGCTGATGGTCGTGATCGCTGGGCGGTTGCCAGCCTTCCAAGTCGATGCCGTTATGCACCACGTGGACCCGCTGCGGATCGATCGCCGGGTAGGCGCGCAAGATGTCTTCCCGCATTCCCCCGGAGACGGCAATGATCCCGTCGGCGGCCTCGTAAGCAGTTTTTTCGGCCCATGACGACAGGCGGTAGCCGCCCCCGAGTTGCTCCGCCTTCCAGGGGCGCAACGGTTCGAGCGAGTGGGCGGAAATGACGTGCGGAATGTCGTACAGCAGGTGGGCGAGATGCCCGCCCAGGTTGGCGTACCACGTGTGGGAGTGGACCAGATCGGCCCCCTCACAGGCCTGTGCCAGTAGTAGGTCGACGCCGAAGGTGCGCAGGGCGGGATTCGCCTCAGCGAGTTGGGGTAGATCCGCAAAACCGGTCACTCCGGCTGGCACCCCTTCACCTTCGCGGGGCCCATCGAAGGCGTGTACACGCACATCAATGAGGGGCCGCAACACTCGAGACAGTTCTTCCACATGCACCCCGGCACCACCGTACACGTGGGGAGGGTACTCGCGGGTTAATAAATCGACACGCAGACTATGCTCACTCACGGTTTCATTGTCCCAGAAAATGACGCGGCAAATCCCATGATCGAAACACCTTTTCCCGATAGCCTGAAGCCATGGTGAAACCACGTGTGCTAGCAATCGTTCTTGCCGGGGGTGAAGGTAAACGGCTCATGCCGCTCACTGAGGAGCGGGCCAAGCCGGCAGTCCCCTTCGGCGGTATCTATCGGCTCGTCGATTTTGCGCTATCCAATATCGTGAACTCGGGTTACTTGCGGGTAGTTGTGCTCACCCAGTACAAGTCCCACTCCCTGGATAGGCACATCACCAAAACGTGGCGTATGTCCACTCTGCTCGGCAACTATGTGGCGCCGGTGCCGGCTCAGCAGCGGATGGGCAAGAACTGGTTCCTCGGTTCTGCGGACGCCATCTATCAATCCCTGAACCTGCTCGACGACGAAAAACCCGATATCGTCGTCATCTGCGGTGCGGACAATATCTACCGCATGGACTTTGAGCAGATGGTGCAAGCCCATATGGATTCCGGCTTCGCCATGACCGTGGCCGGTATCCGCCAGCCGCGCAGTTTAGCTAACCAGTTCGGGGTGATCCAGGCCAGCAAGGATAACCCGCACAAGATCGCGGCCTTCTTGGAAAAGCCGGCGGAGGCGGAAGGGCTAGTGGACTCTCCCGATGAGATTTTGGCGTCCATGGGCAACTATGTCATTAACGCGGACGCCCTGCGCGAGGCAGTCACCCTCGATGCGGAGGAAGACACCAGCCACGATATGGGTGGCAATATCGTGCCCTTCTTCGTCGATCAGGGCCAAGCCGGCCTCTACGATTTCACCTTTAACGATGTGCCCGGCTCCACTGATCGGGACCGCAACTACTGGCGCGACGTCGGTACTCTCGACGCCTTCTACGAGTCCCATCAGGACCTCATCTCCGTCACCCCAATTTTCAATCTCTACAATGACAAGTGGCCGTTGTACACCGGTTACACGGGGCTACCTCCAGCCAAGTTCGTCTACGGTCACAGGGAGCGTTTGGGTCATGCCCTCGATTCGATCATCTCCCCCGGCGTCATCATCTCCGGAGGTGAAGTCCTCGGGTCCGTGCTCAGCCCACATGTGCGGGTGAATTCGTGGTCCTCGGTTCGAGATTCGGTGTGCTTCGATCACGTCACCATCGGCCGTAACTCCACCGTCGTCCGCGCGATTCTGGATAAAAATGTGGTGGTTGAGGAAGGTGCACAGATCGGTATCGATCACGAGTACGATCGCGCTCGCGGTTTCACGGTCACCGAAGGCGGTATTACGGTCGTTCCCAAGGGCTGGCACGTCACCCGGTGATAGCGCAGCGTTTCATCCTCGCACATCCTGAAGGACTGCCCGAGCATCTGCTACCCGATGTCGAGCATGCTCTCGGCCACGCTGGTTGGCTGCATATCCGTCAACAGCGCTATCGGTTGGGGCCGGTGGCCGTATGCGCGTTCCGGGGCGCAACCGGCCCCCTCCTGCCTGCCCGCGATGAGCTACTCACAGCGCTCGCAGCCAGCCTAGATGTGCTTGGCGTGGCCTACCTGCACCGTAGTGGCCGCTATGCCACCCAATTCCCGGCGTCCATCACCGTGCTAGCGGAGGGATTTACCGACGACGCCGCCACCCGTGTGCTCACTGACTGCCAGCTGCGACTCGATCCTGCGGGCTACCCGGTCTACGTAACCGACCAACCGGCTGCAGCGCCCGCCGACGCCCTAGCGCTGCGCCTACCGGCAGGAGGTGGGCAGGATCATTCACCTAAGAACCAGCAGACGGCGCTGCTGCAGTTGCTGGCGCTCCTGGGCTACGGTGCTCCGACCGAGTAGCAGACACAACTGATGGGGGCTCCACCTCAACAGCGGAGCCCCCATCGGTGAGGGGTTACGCGACTAGATTCGGGCGTACGACGGCGCGCAGCTGACAGGTGTTTCGATCGATCTCATCCCACGCTACCGGAACATCGAGAATACACGCGGTGGCTGTGGGAACCCCGAGCCGAACCTGTTGGGCTATATCATCGCGGCTATCGTGCAGCATGGAGGCGAGGGAAGAAATAGTGGGTTCATGACCGACCACCATCACGCAATGATCGTTTTCCTCGCATTCGTGAAGCAGGTCAATGAGGTCGCGCGGTCCCGCCTCATAGATCGCGTCCAGCGAGGTGCCACTCGGCCATTGCCCCTCAGTCGTAGCAATCAGCCGGTAGGTCTCCTTGGTACGCAAAGCTGAGGACACCAGCACCCGAGTTACCGGCTCTGACTGTTCAGTGATGAGAGCTCCGAGCAGCTGAGCTTGTTGTCGGCCAGCAGATGACAGCGCCCGCATGTGGTCACCCAGCTCATTTTCCGGTTCCGCCTTCGCGTGACGAACAAGGATTAGTGTCTTCACGCCAGCTACTGTCCCATAATGTGCACTCCGCCGTCTACATGGACGATCTCACCGGAGGTGGCGGGGAACCAATCGGAACACAGTGCCACGACGGCTTTCGCGGTCGGCTCCGGATCGGATACATCCCATCCCAGGGGTGCGCGTTCATTCCACTGCGACTCCATCTGGTCAAATCCCGGAATGGAGGTAGCTGCAACAGTCCGGATCGGACCAGCTGAGACGAGATTCACCCGAATTCCTTCCGGCCCAAGATCACGCGCCAAATAGCGGGCGGTGGATTCAAAGGCGGCCTTCGCAACCCCCATCCAGTCATAGACTGGCCAGGCGAACTGGGCATCGAATGTGAGCCCCACGATCCCGGCGCCGCGGCGCAGGAGTGGTTGGGTGGCTACGGCTAGGGCTTTCAGGGAGTAGGCAGAAACATGCAGCGCGGTCGCTACATCCTCCCACTGCCCGGCCAGGAAATTCCCACCCATAACGGACTGCGGAGCAAATCCGATGGAATGGACCACCGCATCCAGTTGGTCGGTGTGTTCGCGCAACCGGTCAGCCAAGGCCGCTAAGTCGTCGTCATTCGTCACATCCAGGGGAACGATTGCCGCCGGTTCAGGCAATTTCTTAGCGACCATGTCCAGCAGTCGCAACTGCCGCTGTGGTGCCGAGAGAATCACCTTAGCTCCGTTTTCTTGAGCTAAACGGGCTACATGGAAGGCAATCGAGGTGTCTTTGAGAACCCCGGTGACGAGGATTGTGGAGTTGTTGAACATAACCATCCTTATTCGTTAATGGCCCATCCCAAGGCCGCCGTCGACGGGGATCACAGCCCCACTGATATATCCGGATTCTTCACTCACCAAGAACGATACGGCTGCAGCGATCTCACTCGGCTCCGCAAACCGTCCCGCGGGGATACGGGAGAGGTAGTCGGCCGTAACAGACTCGGGCAGGACCGCGGTCATATCGGTATTAACGAAGCCCGGTGCCACCACATTCGCGGTGACTCCTCGGCCGCCTAGTTCGCGGGTGAGGGAGCGTGCCATCCCCACCAGGCCGGCCTTCGCCGACGCGTAGTTCACCTGGCCCATACCGCCGTAGAAGCCCACCACCGAGGAGATGAGCACGATACGGCCATACTTGGCGCGCACTACATCCCGGCTCAGCTCTTTGACGCAGCGGAATACGCCGGTGAGGTTAGTATCGACGACGTCGCAAAAGTCCTCTTCACTCATGCGCAGCAGCAGCCCATCACGGGTGATCCCAGCATTGGCCACCAACCCGGTGGGCGGGCCGATCTCCTTGCGGATATGAGCCCAGGCTTCGCGCACGGCGGCGCCATCGCGCAGGTCGGCGGTGACGGAGTGGACGCCGTCAGGCACCTGGCCGGATCGATGGAGCCCGACCACCTCCAACCCGTCGTGCACTAGGCGCTCAGCGATCGCGCGGCCGATCCCGCGGTTCACTCCGGTGACAACAACAATACGTGTGGTATCCATCCCTTCGACCGTACCTTCTTCCACCTTCTAGTGGCGTTGTGCGGCACATACTAAAAGGACGCGATAGCCTGCAGGTATGGGTACAAAAGCGCAGCAGGTTTTCTCCATCACCTCTGCTCGGCGTGCCCTGTCCGAGGATGTGGACGACCGCAATATCCGCTACCTCGTCTCCATGGCTATCCGCACCGCGTGCGTTCTTGGGGCGGCACTAGTAAGCGGATACTGGCGCTGGATATTCGTTTTTGGGGCCGTATTTCTCCCCATTTTGGCGGTTATGGTTGCCAATGCAGGGCGGGAGCCGGCCGGGCAGATCGATGAGTTGGCCGACGCCGCTCCCCCGACGCAGCTGCCGGCTGCTGCGGGCCCGGTGGTCACCCCCGATGGTGATATCGTCCAGGATGTCTGCTCTCCAACCCACCTGGGTGAGCGAGATTGGTTCCATGACGATACGGAGTTTTTACGTTAATGTCCTCTCGGCGTTCCTACACGTTCTTAACCTCCGGCCGCTGGGTAGGGCTGTTGATCGCTGGGTTAATCGTCGTAACAGCATGTATCTTCCTGGGCCTTTGGCAGTGGGGGCGGTACGAATATAAACGCGATCTTGTCGCTCAATTTGACGCCGCCTACGATGCTCCCACCCAGAGTATTGAGCAGGTCCTTGCAGGGGGTATCGCGATTGACCGCTCCCGCGAGTGGCAGCCGGTGACGCTTACCGGCCAGTGGGTGGCCTCGCCACAGCTGCTCCTACGCAATCGCGCCGTCGATGGTCGCAATGCCTACCGGGTGCTCGCGCTACTGCACACGCACGTGGTGGACGTCGTCGTCGATCGAGGGTGGCTACCGGTGACTGATAACACGCCTACACCCCCGCCACTCCCCCGCGGGCCGATCACGATTCAGGCGCGGTTGCGCCCACCCGAGCCCGCTGATTCACGAGGTATCGTGGACGGCTTCGCCCAGGCGATTAACCCATCTCAGTTGGCTGAGCCACTCAACCACGATGCCACAGTCCCGTTACTCTCCGGCTACGCCCAGGCCAGCGACGGCCTCGATGGATTGACTGGCTATCCCCGTCCAGAACGGAATTTAGGCCCCCATCTCTCCTACGCCTTCCAGTGGTGGGTATTCGCGCTCGGTACGGTCGTGGGGCTGGTGATTTTAGCTCGTCGGGAAGCGGCCGAAAATGCCGGGATTCGACCACCGCGACCGCAGCGGGCCACCGCGGAAACCGAGGAAGACGCGCTGCTCGATGAGGCACTCCTCTAATGCCAGGCTTTGCTGCCTCCTCACTTGCTGCGCGAGGCCACGCTTTGCCCGCTCTCCGCTAACGCAGCTACGCCACATTTGTCCGGCTACGCCAGCGTAATGAGTTCCCGATAATCATCACTCCACAAGTCTTCATCCC
This sequence comes from Actinomycetes bacterium, assembly GCA_023387755.1. Lineage (GTDB taxonomy): Bacteria > Actinomycetota > Actinomycetes > Actinomycetales > Actinomycetaceae > Bowdeniella. The sequence goes on from JAEWHO010000071.1 coordinate 6,753, forward strand.
CGTCCGGTAGCAGCAGTACCCGTTCGGGATTCAGTGCCTGTACCGCCCCCTCATCGTGGCTGACCAACACCACCGCACCAGTAAACGAGCGCAGCGCGGCCAGGATTTCTTCACGTGAGGCCGGGTCGAGGTTATTCGTGGGTTCGTCCAGCAGCAGCACATTCGCGGAGGAGACGACGAGGACAGCCAGCGCCAACCGGGTTTTTTCTCCGCCGGACAACACCCGGGCGGGCTTATCGGCGTCGTCGCCAGAAAACAGGAAAGACCCGAGTACCGAACGCACCTGGGTATCGTCCATATCCGGGGCGGCGTGGCGCAGATTCTCGACGACGGTGGCGTCAAGGTCGAGGGTTTCGTGTTCCTGCGCGTAATATCCGATTTTCAGGCCATGCCCGGGCACCACTGCACCGGCATCGGGCGTTTCGATCCCGGCCAGCAGACGCAGCAGCGTGGTCTTCCCGGCACCGTTCAATCCCAGCACGACGACGCGCGATCCACGGTCGATAGCTAGGTCAACCCCAGCAAAAACCTCCAGCGAACCGAAGCTCTTGGACAAGCCCTGCGCGCTCAGTGGGGTTTTACCGCAGGGTGCTGGGTCCGGGAAACGCAGGTGGGCAACCTTCTCTGCACTGCGCTCTGGCTCCACCTCGGCCAACATGGCCTGGGCTCGGCGGATCATATTTTGTGCTGCCACCGCCTTGGTGGCTTTGGCGCGCATTTTTTCCGCCTGGGCTAGGAGCGCTCCGGCTTTCTTCTGCGCATTGACCCGCTCGCGCCGACGGCGCTTCTCGTCAGCCTCCCGTTGAATCAGGTAGCGGTCCCAATTCATTTTGTAGGTGTCCAGCCGAGCCCGATTAGCATCCAGGTAGAACACTTCGTTGGCGACGGTACGGACGAGATCGACATCGTGGGAGATCACCAGTAGCCCGCCCGCGTAGGTCTTCAAATAATCGCGCAGCCACGCGATGGAGTCTTGATCGAGGTGGTTGGTGGGCTCGTCCAAGAGGAGCGTATCGACCTGGGAAAACAGCAGGCGGGCTAATTCTACCCGACGGCGCTGGCCACCGGATAGGGTATGTAGCGGCTGGTCCAATATATGGGCAGGCAAGCCCAGATTCGCGGTGATTTTGGCGGCTTCCGCCGCTGCCGCCCAACCGCCTTCTGCGGTGAACTCCGCATCGAGGCGGACGTACCGTTCCATGGCCCGCTGCTGGCGGGCGCCAGTGCATTCAGACATCTCCGTCTCGGCCCGCTTAATCCGCCGAATAATCTCATCGATACCGCGCGCAGATAAAACCCTGGCCCGGGCTAGCTGATCGGGGTTATCAGTGCGCGGATCTTGGGCGAGGTACCCGATGGTCCCGCTGCGGTGCAGGTGGCCCTCGTAGCTGATGGCATCGGCGGACTCAAGGCCGGCCAGGAGTTTAGTCAGAGTGGTTTTTCCGGCACCATTACGCCCCACGAGCGCGATGCGTTGCCCGGCGTCGATATGGAAGGTGGCGTCAGTGATGAGTTCCCGCGCTCCAATCCGCAGATGCAGATTTTGTACTGACAGCACCGTTTATCCTTTCTACCGCTGGGACTGCGCTGCCCCAGTCTAGCCCACGTGCGGTGTGCGCCCGTGCAGGCACCACCGAGTACAAGCGGGCGCCGATATGTAGCCGTATCCCCGGGCTCGACTACTGCTCCCCTCATGCCACAATGACAGGTGATGACATCGATACCCTCACTGCCTAACCCGCACCGCTCGCGCCGCCGGGATCTGCGCACCCGCGATGAGCGGGCCCAGGCTTTCCACGCGATGGGCCGTGAATACGCTGCTGTGCGGCCCGGCTATCCGCAGCAGCTCGTCAGCGAACTAGCTCAAATGTGCCCATCCGAATGCCACGCCGTCGATATTGGTGCCGGCACCGGTATTTTTACCGCTGCCCTCACCGATTTTTGTGCCTCCGTTATTGCTGTTGAGCCAGCCGAAGCGATGGGCCGATCCCGCCTCGACTTCGTCCGCTGGGTGCAGGCCTGCGGTGAGGATACCGGGTTGCCAGCCGGCTGCGCAGACCTAGTTACCTATGCACAGGCTTGGCATTGGGTCGATCCGAAGCGCGCCGCTATCGAGGCTCACCGCCTCCTGCGTGGGCGAGGCTTGCTGGCATTGGTATGGAATCAGCTAGATGTTACCCAGCCGTGGGTTCATCGTTTGGCGCGCATTATGCGTGCGGGTGATGTGCATTCGACGACGACGCCGCCGGCGCTGCCGCATCACCTCTTCACTCCCCCGGAGCGGATTATTTCCACACATGCTCAGTACCTCACGCCGGCCGAGATTGCGGCCCTGGGACGGACCCGCTCGTCATACGTGCGTGCCTCTGATTTGCAAAAGCAGCGGATGGCCGAGAATCTCCACTGGTATGTGCACGACCATCTTGGCTATAGCGAGACGGACGTGATCGAGTTGCCCTACCGCTGCGTAGCCTGGGTGTATCGCCGCGCGCCAATACCGCGAACGTGATGTGCCCCAATCTCCCTGCATCCAGCGGGTAGGTTATTACACCTCACCCTACGATGGGAGCAGTGACAAAGTGAGGTGGCAATGACCTTTAACGATTCCATTCGTACGAATCCTGGCCGGGCGAGTTCTTCTGGCGGACGCGGCACCATGATGGCGGGCGGCGTCGGCGGGCTGGGCGGCGTCGTCCTCCTGCTGCTGTACATGTTTATGGGTGGAAATCCAGGTGACCTCGGACCGATGCTCGGCGCCCAGCCCGGGCAGAGTCAACAAGAGGGGGTGGACTTGTCTAAATGCACTACTGGCGAGGCCGCTAATACTTACGCTGAATGTCGCATGGTTGCCACCGCCGAATCCCTAGACGAGGTGTGGGGATCAATTCTCCCCCAAGAGGCCGGGATTAAGGATCAACAGGCAAATCTGCATTTGTTCACGCAGGCGGTTAACACCGGATGCGGAGCAGCCACCGCGGCGGTGGGGCCTTTCTTCTGCCCTGCTGACGACACCGTATATATTGATATTTCCTTTTTCGACTTAATGGAGCGGCAGTTGGGTGCCAGGAACGCTCCGCTATCGCAGGAGTATATTATCGCCCACGAATGGGGCCACCATGTGCTGCATGTGACTGGCCAAACCCGCCAGGTCGATCACAACGATACCGGCCCGGCATCACAGATGGTTCGGATGGAAACCCAGGCGGACTGTTATGCGGGTGTGTGGGTTCACCACGCCGCGCAATCCATCGATCCTGAATCGGGCCAGCCCTTTTTGAAGCCGCCCACGCGCGAGCAGATTAGTGACGTTATTTCCGCCACCCAGGCTATTGGCGATGATCATATCCAGGCACAGCAAGGTGGAGTGCAACCCGAGGCGTGGACGCACGGTAGTTCGGAGCAACGAACCAACTGGTTTATGCGTGGCTTTGAGGGCGGCACAATGAAATCGTGTGATACCTGGTCGGTTCCGCATCCCTAATACGGGCCAGGTTACCTAGCCCGGGCATCATCACACTAGCCAGGGTTTGCCCCGGTATGTTCCCTTCAACCCCGGTGCGCCCCAGCCTCGGTATCAAACGCTCGCCAGGATTAGGGGACGTCGGGACGAGCGCCAACCTCTACCTGCGCGCCCCCTTCGGCGATCTCGCTGATCAGGTGATCGGGCGGGATCACCCGAGTGAATCGATCCCACCGGTCCTTCACCCGCGCCGCGCTGATGGTCATTTTCTCCGGACGCTGCCCGTCATGGACAGCCTGCAGCAGGTACTGGCGGCGGCCCGCTTCCCGATCAATCATGACCGGCACAGCCTTCATACCTTCGACCTTCACGCCGTCATCGCTCGCGGTGAAGTTCACTACTACCAGCGCGCCGCTGGCGGTATTAGGAGGGCAGCAGTCTTCATCCTGGCCGGCGATGAAATTTCCGGTCGAGTAAATGATGGGGACGACGCGCCCGTCGGGAGCGGTCAGCTCGTCCATCGGCTGGGGCACATGCGAGTGAGTGCCAATAATGACATCCACATTGCCCGAATCCACGAGTTTTTTTGCTACCTGGCGCTGTTCCTCGTTGGGAGAGTCTTGGTATTCCACACCCCAATGGGGTGAGGCGACGACCATATCTGCGCCGTCCTCCCGCGCCCGCTTGGCCGCTTCGATCATGTCATCCAAGGTATTGACGGCCCGAAAATTCTGGCCGCCCGGATCCGGAATTCCATTCAGCCCGTAGGTCCCTGAAACATGGGCGACGACGACGCTGCGGCCATCTTTCTTTACGGTGTAGGTCTGGACGGTTGCCCGCTCCTCATCGCTGCGACCGGTACCGGTGTAGCCGAGACCTTCTTCCCGGAATGCGGCGACTGTTGCTTTCACTCCCGCCAGGCCTCGATCAGCACTGTGGTTGGTGGCGATAGTACAGCCGTCCCATCCCAGTTCCTTCAGATTCGTCACCAGTTCGCGGGGTGCACCAAAAACGGGATAGCCGGTCGGCTGAGTACCTGGCGGGGCGATCGGCACTTCCAGTGAGCATAATGCTAGGTCGGCCCGCTCGGTGAAGTCACGAGTGGCCGCGAATTGATCCTTGAAATCGTAGGTCTTACCACGCCGGGCAGCGTTGTACACCGAAGGATGCGGGAGAATATCCCCAGCCGAAACCAGGGTGAAGGAGACGGGTGGGGCGGTCGGTGTGGGGGTGGTAGGCAGTTGTGAACTCTCGCTTGGTGCAGAACTCGTGCTAGAGGCCCCCGGAGCCGCGGGTTCAGTGCTGAGACTCGCTGTACAACCGGCCAGCACCAGGCTCAGGGAAGCAAGGAAAAGACGGCGCATTGGTGAAGTACCCCTACACATTGAAACCGAGAGCGCGTAGTTGTTCCCGTCCTTCGGGAGTGATCTTATCCGGGCCCCACGGTGGCATCCATACCCAGTTGATGCGGGTGGCGGTAACCATGCCCTCTAGGCACGAGTGTGCCTGCTCCTCGATAACGTCAGTCAGCGGACAGGCGGCAGAGGTCAGGGTCATATCCAACACGGCAGTGCCGTCTGCCTCTAGATGGATCCCGTAAAGTAGTCCCAAATCGACAACATTAATACCCAACTCCGGGTCGATAACGTCCCGCAAGGCCTCTTCAATATCGGCTACGGAGGGCTGCGCGTTGTCAGTCACGGTCGTGTCCTTCCACGTCGGGATTTTCGTCAGCGCCGCTGTCAGCGGACGCTTCGTCGAGGGCGTCGGCCAGAGCCATCCAACCGAGCAGGGCGCATTTGATTCGCATGGGGAATTTTGCCACTCCTACCAGGGCAGAGGCATCTTCGAGTTCATCGAGTCGTTCGGCGGGAAAATCCCCCCGTGAATGCATCATATCGGTGAAGGTCTGCCGTAATTTCTCGATCTGCGCGCGATCCATCCCCTCGGTCAGATCGTGCATGAGCGAGAGAGACGCTTGAGAAATCGAACAGCCTTCGGCCTCGTAGCCAATATGCCAGCCGCCTTTGCCGTCGGGCTGGACTCGTAACATTACTTGGTCACCGCAGGTGGTGTTCACCTGGAATGACTCGCCAGCGTAATTCTCCAATAGTCCAGCGCCGTGACGGGCCTTGGAATGATCCAATATGAGTTGTTGGTAGAGCTGTTCGAGTGAGTCCATTAGTCGTCTCCAAAAAAGCTGCTGACCTGACCGAGCCGTTCCACAAGGATATCGATATCTTGCCGAGTGTTGTATGGGCCTACCGATGCCCGAGTTGACGATTGCACCCCGAGCCGGCGGTGAATCGGCTGCGCGCAGTGATGACCGACTCGCACGGCAATACCCGCGAAATCAAGAAATTGCCCCACATCGTGGGGGTGAATGGCGCCAAGCTGGAATGCCACCAAGCCAAGTCGGGGCCCCTGCTTCGGCCCCATGATCCGCACCCGCGGAATACTCGCAATTCCTTCAAGCAGATAGGCCGCTAGATCGCTGTCGTAGGCTTCGATACGATCCATCCCCACGGCATCGAGATAGTCGATGGCACTCCCCCAGGCCGCTACCTGTGCCGTCATCTGGGTGCCGGCTTCGAACCGCTGAGGTGGCGGCATAAAACGGGTGGCCGTGCCCGTGACAACCGCTACCATGGACCCGCCGGTGAGGAAAGGTGGCATCGCGCTTAGGAGTTCGTGGCGCCCATAGAGGGCCCCTATACCGGTCGGCCCCAGCATCTTATGAGCGCTAAAAGCAGCAAAGTCGACGTCGAGCTCATGTAGGTCTAGTCGCATATGAGCTGCTGCTTGGCAGGAGTCCATCACCGTGAGTGCCCCGCGCTCACGGGCTGCCGCAACCAGGGCACTCACCGGGCTGAGCGCGCCCGTGACGTTGGACGCCTGGGTGAAGGCAAGAATGCGCGTATTGTCCGGCAGTTCAGCGATTCCCTCAGCAGAGATTACGCCGTCGTCGCTAACCGGCACAATATGGAAGTTTGCGCCGATCCGCCGAGCAAGTTGCTGCCAGGGGACGAAATTCGCGTGGTGTTCGGCTTCGGTAACGGCAATTGTCTCGCCCGCACCGATCACCAAGCGCGGATCAACGCGCTGGCCCGCCCGCGCATCGAGGGTGGCATTGAGGACACCGTAGGCAACCAGATTGATCGCTTCAGTGGCATTCTTGGTCCACACGATCTCTTTCTCGCCCGCCCCGACGAAAGCGGCGAGTCGCCCGCGGCTGCGCTCATACACGTCGGTGGCTTCCATCCCGATAGTGTGGGAACCGCGGTGGACGGCACCGTCGAGGCGAGTATAGAAGTCAGCCTCAGCGTCAATGACCTGCTGGGGTTTCAACGCGGTCGCGGCCGAGTCGAGATACACCAGCTCGTGATCCCCCACCTGCCTAAATAGACCGGGGAAATCAGCTCGATCCACCGGTGGTTTTGACGCTGAGGCTGCCATCTCAGTTCGCCGCCTGCAGGAAACGATCGTAGCCTTCAGCTTCGAGTTGCTCAGCCAGCTCCGGCCCGCCCTGTTCAGCCATCCGGCCGTCTACAAAGACGTGCACGAACTGGGGCTTGATATAACGCAGGATGCGGGTGTAGTGGGTGATGAGGAGAATGCCGGTGTTCTGTTCGTCATGGACGCGGTTCACACCTTCGGATACGACGCGTAGGGCGTCGATATCCAGGCCGGAGTCAGTCTCATCGAGTACCGCAAAGCGCGGCCGCAACAGTTCCATCTGCAGGATTTCGTGCCGCTTCTTTTCCCCGCCGGAAAAGCCCGCATTCACATCCCGCTGCGCGAAGTCGGCATCCATCCGCAGGCGCCCCATCGCCTCGTTCACATCCTTCACCCAGGTCCGTAGCTTGGGGGCTTCCCCATCGATAGCAGTCCGGGCGGTGCGTAGGAAGTTCGAGACGGACACGCCGGGCACCTCCACCGGGTACTGCATAGCCAGGAACATGCCGGCGCGGGCGCGCTCATCTACGCTCATCTCGAGCAGATTTTCGCCGTCGAGGAGGATCTCCCCGTCGGCCACCTCATATTTCGGGTGGCCCGCAATGGAATAAGCGAGGGTGGATTTACCGGAGCCGTTCGGGCCCATGACGGCATGGATCTCGCCAGAGTTAATGGTCAGATCGACGCCCTTGAGAATGTGCTTAGGGCCGTCATTCGTTTCTACCTGAACGTGCAGGTTCTTGATTTCCAGGGTCGACATTTTCTTCCTTCAGTTCAGTAAAGCAGCGGTGGCGTCCAGTTCAGCTTCAATGGCTTGCATCAGCTGGTCTTGTACTTCTGGTACCCCAATACGGTTAATCAGTTCAGCAAAATACCCGCGTACCACGAGCCGCCGGCCGAGATCTTCAGGGATTCCGCGGCTCATCAGGTAGAACAGGTGCTCATCATCGAACCGCCCAGTGGCGGATGCATGCCCGGCGCCTTCAATTTCGCCGGTTTCGATTTCCAGGTTCGGCACGGAGTCTGCACGCGCCCCTTCGGTCAGAAGCAGGTTGCGGTTGAGCTCGTAGGTGTCAGTCCCCGTGGCTTCGTGGCCGATGAGAACGTCCCCCACCCATACTGCATGCGCATCTTTACCCTGCAGGGCCCCCTTGTAGGTCGCATTCGAGCGGCAGTTGGGGAGGCGATGCTCAACAAAGAGGCGATGTTCGTGGTGCTGCCCGGCATCTGTGAAGTACAGGCCGAGTAACTCCACATCGGCTCCCTGGCCAGCGAAGATGACGTCGGTCGTAATCCGGCAGAGGTCCCCGCCCAGGGTAACGACGATATGTTTGACAACCGCGTCTTTCCCGGCACTGATCCGGTGTGCGGCAGCATGAACGGCGTCGTCATCCCATTCCTGGGTGGTGGCCAGGGTGAGGTTGGCGTCGTCGGCCACATCAATCTCAACCGTCTGGGTCAGGCGGGCGCTACCGGTATGACGCAGTACCACGGTGGCGCTCACTCCGGTGGTGACGTTGATGGTGAGGTGTTGGCCGGCGGCCTGCTCACACTCCCCCTTAATGTCGAATACGAGCGGCTCGGCCAGAGACTCGCCGATGGTGATACAGGTGGGAATCCCCCGGTTAGCCCATGCCACTGCGGCCGTGCGGTCCGTCGGCGCGCCCACGGATCCTACGCAGGGGCAGGAATCATAAACGATATCGAAGGGGAGCTCACTCAGATCAGCTTCCTGTTCCAGCAATTGGCCGGCATAGTAGATCCCAGGGGCGCTGCCCGGCAGCTTCTCTTCGAATAGGTCTGCCATCCGCCGCAGCGGTGTGAACCGCCAGTCTTCTTCTCTACCGTGAGGCACGGGGAAATCCGCGAGGTCGAATGAGCGGGGCTTATCGGCCTTATCGGTTGCCGGCACGTGGTCGCTGGCGAGCGTTGCCCGGCTATGGTCTGTTGACATATTCACTGTTAGCCAACCGATCCTTCCATCTGCAGTTCAATGAGGCGGTTGAGTTCAAGGGCGTATTCCATCGGCAATTCGCGCGCAATCGGCTCGACGAAACCGCGCACAATCATTGCCATTGCTTCGGTTTCTTCCATACCCCGGCTCATGAGGTAGAACAGCTGATCCTCACTCACCTTAGACACGGTCGCTTCGTGGCCCATCTCCACATCATCGGTCCGTACATCCACGTAAGGATAGGTATCCGAGCGGGAAATCTGGTCCACTAGCAGGGCATCGCACAGGACATTCGATTTCGAATGCGGGGCGGTATCGTGCACTTGCACCAAGCCGCGGTAGGCGGAGCGGCCTCCGTTGCGCGCCACCGATTTCGACACAATCGACGACGACGTATGCGGCGCCATATGCACCATCTTCGAGCCGGTATCCTGGTGCTGGCCCTCGCCCGCAAAAGCAATAGACAGCGTCTCCCCGCGGGCATGCTCACCCATGAGGTATACGGCCGGGTACTTCATGGTCACCTTCGAGCCGATATTTCCATCGACCCATTCCATGGTGCCACCCGCCTCCACCGTGGTTCGCTTGGTGACGAGGTTGTAGACGTTATTGGACCAGTTTTGGATGGTGGTGTAGCGCACCCGCGCATCCTTCTTCACCACAATTTCGACGACGGCGCTATGGAGGGAGTCAGTCTTGTAAATAGGCGCGGTACAGCCCTCAACGTAGTGTACGTAGGACCCCTCGTCGGCGATGATCAGAGTCCGCTCAAACTGCCCCATATTCTCGGTATTGATCCGGAAGTAGGCCTGCAGCGGGATCTCCACATGGACGCCGGGCGGCACGTACACAAAAGAGCCACCAGACCATACCGCCGTATTGAGAGCCGCGAATTTATTGTCGCCGGCCGGGATAACAGTACCGAAGTATTCCTGGAATATATCCGGGTGTTCCTTCAGCGCCGTATCGGTGTCTAGGAATACCACGCCCTGTGCTTCCAGATCTTCGCGAATCTGGTGGTAGACCACCTCAGACTCGTATTGGGCGGCTACCCCGGCCACCAAGCGTTGCTTTTCGGCCTCCGGAATCCCAAGCTTGTCGTAGGTGAGCTTAATGTCCTCGGGTAGATCGTCCCACGTAGCTGCCTGCTTCTCCGTGGAGCGCACAAAGTACTTGATATTGTCGAAGTCGATCTCAGAAAGGTCAGCACCCCAGGTAGGCATCGGCTTCTTTTCAAACAGTGCCAACGCTTTCAGGCGGAGCTTTAACATCCATTCCGGCTCATTTTTCAGCGCCGAAATTTCCCGCACAACATCTTCATTCAATCCCCGGCGAGCGGTGGCGCCGGCGACATCTGGGTCATGCCAGCCGTAGGAATAGGCACCGATGGAGTTAATAATCTCCTCGTCGGTGCGCGGCTCTGTGGGCCTGCTCTGGGTGGTCATGAGGTTCCTTCCGTATCTGGACGGGGACGTATAAACAAGGGCACATGGGTAGTACACACGTGTTCTCCCTGCGCCAGGGTGGCAAGCCGCTGCACGTGGATACCGAGTAGTTCCGAAAACACTTCTGTCTCAGCGTCACATAGCTGCGGGAAGCTTTCAGCAACCGCCTGCATCGGGCAGTTCCCCTGGCAGAGTTGCAGCGCATAACCGCCGGTTCCTACCGGTCGCACGGTTGCGGCAAACCCCTCTTCGGTAAGCGCTTGGGCAAGAGCCTGGGCGCGTGCCAGCGGCTCATCACCAGCTGCATCGACGGCGGGCTTACATCGCAAAGCCAAGTCTCTAAAACGGTTACGCGCAAACTGTTCCACTGCAGTGGGCCCCGCAATATCAGCCAACTCCCCCAGTGCCGCATTCGCGATCGCGGAATACGGATTGGCTTCGATACCACGGCCGGTGTCGGTTGCTACGAAGTACCGCGAGGGGCGGCCGCGACCGCGCTTACCCACGGGAGCGCCGTCGTGCTCCTGGATCTCACCGTCATCTTCGAGAATGCCGAGGTGACGCCGCACTGCCGCCGGGGTCAGTTGTAACCGACCCGCGAGATCTACTGCAGTAATCGGCCCACATTCGATGATGAGGTCCAAGATGCGTTCGCGGGTTGCGCCGTCGTCGAGATTTTCGTGGGGTGTAATGTCCACGGGTGTAGGCCGTACAATATCGGAGCGACGGCGCGCAACGATCCCGTGCCGGTCGGGCCCGGGTGCGGGTACACGTGGAGACGTTCCTGGTGGTTGTTTCACCGCATCCTCCTCGTAGCCGACATGCGCAACAGTCTTGTTGCCTTATTCGTTTACTTCAACCAAGGTATACCTTCTCTGTCTATATCTCACCCCCACCACCCTTGGCACTCCTCACATCTGACAGCACGAGGGGCGGTACACTCAGGGCGTGAATCATGCTCTAGTCGCGCGGGACGTATCCAAGGCTTACCGCGGCCGCACGGTAGTGAATACCGTTAGTTTGCAGGCAGCACGAGGAGAAATTACCGCCATCTTGGGGCCCAACGGTGCGGGTAAGACGACGTTTGTGGAATGTTGCGCCGGTCTTCGTCAACCCGATGCCGGTTCAATCACAGTCTTGGGTAAGGATCGCGGAACCCGGGCCCATGCTGACTGGCTACGCCGGCATGTTGGCGTCATGGTGCAAGAAGGTGGGCTCCCCCAAGCTCCCACGGCCGGGGCGGTGCTCAATCACGTGGCTGCCTTGCGAGGTGTGCGTGGCCAGGCTGTGCCGTTAGCGGACAGGCTCGGGCTGACGGAGCATTTATCGACGTCGGTGCGGCGTCTATCTGGAGGCCAGCGCCAGCGCGTGGCCGTTGGCTGTGCTCTGCTGGGCCAACCAGACCTCCTCTTTCTCGATGAACCATCTGCTGGCGTCGATCCCCATTCGCGGCGGGAGATGTGGGCATTGCTAGAAGAGGAACGTGCCCGTGGTGCCGCGATCATTCTCACTACCCACCTCATGGATGAGGCGGAAAGTCTCGCAGACCGCATCGTGGTTTTACAGGCTGGCCGGGTGATCGCTAACGGCAGCGTTACAGACCTCACCGCCGGCAGTATTGTCGTGGTAACGCCAACGGTACCTGCCCAGATTATCGCGGGATGTGCCGCCCGCGTAGGTGGCCAGCCGGGCGAAGAAGGAACCCTCCTCATCCCTACTCCCTCGGTCAGTATTATTTCTGATCTGACCAGCTATCTAACGCAGACCGGCTACGGACACTGCCAACTGCAGGTAAGGGCACGGAGTCTGGAGAACGTGTTCCTTACCCTCACGTCTGCGAAGGTAGCACCTACTTCTGTCGCGACGGAAGGAGGCCTACCATGATCGTCACCCATGCAGCCTGGGAGATTCGCTCGATTATGCGCAATGGCGAGCAGCTCATGGTCACTTTCATCCTGCCGATCATTGCGCTCATCGCCCTGTTACATATTGATGGGGTGGGGCTGCCAGAGCCGCGTAGTGCCTACGCTGTGGCGGGCACACTCGCCATGGCGGTGATTGCTTCGTCCTTCACCTCCCAAGCAATCTCAATCGCCTTTGATCGGCGCTGGGGCGTGCTGCGGATGTTCTCGACGACGCCGCTCGGCCCACGCGGTCTACTGCTAGGCAAGGCCATTGCCGTCGCAGTCGTCGTTGTCGTGCAGGTGCTAGTCCTGATAGCAATAGCCGGGTTGGCGGGTGCGTGGCCGGTTCCCTCCCTGAGCGTAGCCGTGCTCGTTTCTCTCACGGTGTGCTTGGGAACGCTCACATTCGTGGCGCTCGCTCTATGTATCGGCGGAACTCTCCGGCCCGAGGCCGTCTTGGCCGTTGCAAATATCGCCTTTGTGCTGATGATTATCGCCGGTGGTGTCCTCATGCCCGTGGGACCGGGACTCACCGGATGGTTCCTACTGCTGACCCCATTCGGTGCCCTTGGTGAGGCGATGCGCGGCGCAATTCTCGGCACGCTACCGATGACACCGCTGGTTGTGGAGGCGGTGTGGGCGGTGCTCCTGAGTTTCATCGCGGTGCGGTTTTTCCGCTGGGATTAAATCGAGGTCACTCATCACCGTGTGGGGCTGTCATATTCCCCAAATTGCGGGGCTACAATGGCTGGTGTGAGTAGCCCCGGATATAGCCCCGCCCAACGATTCTTTACCTATGCAAATCTGGCCGCACAGCTTGGCATTATCGTCACCGGAGGGCTGGTCCGCCTGACCGGCTCGGGATTGGGATGCTCCACCTGGCCCCTGTGCGAACCTGGCAGTTTTACCCCGGTATTTCACGAAGCGAGCACCTGGCACCCGTATATTGAATTCGGTAACCGGACTCTTACCGGCGTGCTGGTTATTTTTGCCGCCGGTTTGCTGTGGTCCCTGTACCGGCAACAGCCAGAACGCCGCGATATGCGCCCGCTGGCCATCGCAGTGATGGGGTTGATTGTGATCCAAGCGGTGGTGGGTGGCATCAGTGTGTGGATGAGTCTGCACCCGGGTGTTGTTGGGCTACATATGGCCCTCTCCCTCGGTCTTGTGGCTCTATCGGCTCTGCTCGCCTACCGTCTCCATCACGGTGCCACTATGCAGCCGCTTGCCAGGGCAGATCATCTGCTGCATATGGGACTAGCCCTAGCTCTCTTACTGAGTGCGATTCTTGGCGTCGTCGTCACCGGCACCGGCCCGCACTCCGGGGATGCTACGCGGGCAATGCGCTTTGCCATCGACCCGTTGGTCATTACCCGTATCCACTCCCTATCTGCCTGGCTCGTCGTAGCGGTGACAGTAGTGATTGCAATCCGACGGATGCGCGCTGCTGGTCACTGGCCCACCCCTTGGCTCACGGTCCTATTCCTGCTCGCAGCGCAGGGGCTGCTCGGGTATATCCAGTACGCCACCGGGCTGAACCGGGGCGTGATTCTGGCCCATATGCTCGGCTCAGGTCTCCTGACGGTAGCTGTCACTTGGGCGATAGCGGATACCTACACGCACCGGGCTCCAGTAGAGCAAGGCACCAAAAGCATCGGCGGGTAGCGATCCTGGCGGGCTCCCCTAGCCCGCCAGACGAAGCAACCTAACGGCCCCCTGTGCGACCGCGGAAGATGCCCGGGTTCATACCCCAAATCTGCGAGCTACCGCCAGAACAGCAACCGCACTGGTTGCGTTCGTGATCCGTCCGTCGAGAACAGCGGTCACTGCCTCGTCAAGCGGCACCCAGGTAAGCTCGAATTCTGCTTCCTCCTCGGAGCGTTCAAAGCGCTGCGCAGCAGATGAGATCCCCTCCGCTAGGAATATCGTGATCTTCTCGTCGGATCCGCCCGGGCTGAGGAATAAGCTGAGCAGCTCGGTATAGCGCTCGGCCTCCAAATCTGTTTCCTCGTACAATTCGCGGGCAGCGCATGTTGCCGGCGCCTCGCCGGTTTGGTCCAGTAGCCCCGCGGGAATCTCCCACAGTTCTGCCTGAGCCGGGTGGCGGTATTGCTGGATAAAGGCAACCTCGCGCTGGTCATTTACGGCCACGACGGCTACCGCGCCGGGATGTTCGACGACGTCGCGCTGTACAGGGTCACTGCCGCTGCTCAGTTGTACCTGATCGATGCGGACGTTCACCACTTTCCCGCTAAATGCCTGTTCACTGGCCACTACGGGCCGCCCCACGTCGTGCCGGTCGCAGATCGTGTCAGTCACGGGTTTCCTTTCCAATTGCGGCGCGGATAAGACCCCGGAAGAGCGGATGTGGCCGGGTTGGCCGGGAGGTGAATTCCGGGTGCGCTTGGGTTCCAATATAGAAGGGGTGCTCCCGGTATTCCACATATTCTGCTAATCGGCCGTCTGGGGAGAGGCCACTGATATGTAGCCCGGCGGATTCCAGATCGGCGTGGTAATCGGGGTTAACCTCATAGCGATGGCGGTGCCGTTCGGTCACCTCGTCGCTGCCGTATATCTCGGCTACTAGCGACCCCGGCTGCAGTCGCGCGGGGTAGTTCCCCAACCGCATTGTTCCGCCCATATCAGCTTCCCCGGCTACGATCGCCTCTTGGTCGGCCATCGTGGAGATTACAGGATGCGGCGTCTCGGGATCGAATTCCGACGACGACGCCAGCGGCAAGTCCAGCAGACTGCGGGCGGCTTCAATAACCATCGCCTGCATCCCTAAGCAGATGCCGAGGGCGGGTTTGCGATGCTCGCGGGCATAGCGCAGAGCGGCGATTTTCCCATCAATGCCGCGCACCCCGAAACCGCCGGGTACGACGATACCGTCGACCTCATCCATCCACTGCTCCAGTTGCTCAGGTTCGGCGCATTCCTCGGCTGGCATCCAGGTTATCTCCACCCGGCGAGATTCACTCGCACCAGCCGCGCGTAGTGCTTCTAGCACCGACATATATGCGTCGGGTAGTTCAGAGTACTTACCCACCATGCCGATCCGCACGCTCCCCTGCGGGTTCACCAAACTTTCCACCATTGTGTTCCAGGCGTCCAGATCCGGTTCGGGGCAGGTGCGGCCCAGCATCGCTAACACCACATCATCCATCTGCTGATCGTGAATATGGCCGGGCACCTGGTAGATGGAGGGCACATCCGGGCAGACGATCACGGCGTTGTCTTCCACGTCGCACATGAGTGAGATCTTGGCACGCATGGATTCTGGCAGGGGCCGGTCGCTGCGGCAGACGATCAGGTCGGGCTGCATGCCGATGGCCCGCAGCTGCGCAACCGAATGCTGGGTAGGTTTAGTTTTGGCTTCTCCTGCCGCCGCCAGGTACGGCACCAGTGACACATGCACGACGATGGCTTGCCCGCGCCCCAGCTCACGGCGTACCTGCCGGGCGGCTTCCAGGAACGGCAGCGACTCGATATCCCCGACCGTGCCGCCGATCTCGGTGATGATCACGTCCGGGTTACCACTGGCCTGCGCCCGCATAGTGGCTTTAATTTCATCGACCACGTGAGGCACCACCTGAACGGTGGCCCCCAGGTAGCCTCCGCGCCGCTCCCGCGCAATAACCGAGGAGTAGATTTGCCCGGAGGTGGCGTTAGCCGCGCTGGTCAGCTCGGTGTCGAGGAAGCGTTCGTAGTGACCAATATCGAGGTCCGTTTCGGCACCGTCAGCCGTGACGAATACTTCGCCATGCTGTAGCGGGCTCATCGTCCCGGGGTCAACATTGAGATACGGATCGAGTTTCTGCATTACGACACGCAGTCCGCGGGAGGCTAAAAGTAGACCGAGGGAGGCGGCGGTAATGCCTTTACCTAGGGCGGAGGCCACGCCTCCGACGACGAAGATATGCTGGGCCGTGTTTTCTTTTACCACGGAACTCCAGCTTAACGCAGCGATAACTTGCTTGAAAAGTAGCCGCGCGCAACGGCACGCGCATTGGGGTCGGTTAACCAGATGGCGACCAGACTCAAGGATGCGCTGACGACACCGCCCGCCGTGCAGGCAGCAATTGCAGATCTCAAGGAGGGGCCGACAATCGCCGTCGTCGTCAACCATCCTGCCGTACCCGCGATCACCGCAGCCACGCCTGCGGTCGCGCTAGCTCGTGCCAGCCCCGCACAACTGGCGCGCCCGCTGCTACGCACAACCCCAACAAATAGCAGGACTGCAGCCACGCTTAAACCAACAGCGTGGCTGATTCCTAGGAGCACCAGCGTTGCCCTCCGGGCGGGACCTGCGGGCAGGAGTAGCACACCCGCCACACTCAGGGCCGCTACCGCGAGCCACCCGATACTGCCGGCACTGACGGCGAAACCGGCATGGTCGGTTGCGTAGAGGACGCGAGTGAGGTGCAGCAGCAGACCGTAACCAAACAGTGCCGGCGCAAGCGCGTAGATGGCCGCACTCATCTCACTACCGACATTAAAGATGCGCGGGACCGCTGGTGCTACCGCGACCAACATCGCTATGCCGGAGAGCGTAACCGCGACCACGAGACGGGTGGATCGCGCGATCATGGTCACCGCGGCGCCCCGATCGCCGGCCGCTACGTGGGATGACAGGGCCGGGAATACCGCCGTCACAATGGGCACCACTCCAATCGCATAGGGCAGGAAGTACACCGACTGTGCGAGTTGCCAAATCGATAACGCGCCGGCGTCACCGCCGTACGGTGCCGCCCATAGGGTGGCGACGACGCTGAGCTGCTGGGCCAGGAGCACCCCGATCCCAGCCATCGCCAAGCCGCCGGCGCGACGCGCCACTCCCGGCGGAAATACCCAGCTGGGGTAGAAGCGGACTCCTACCCGCCAAGCGGGAATGAGTAGAGGCAGACTCAGGGCGGCCACTCCTGCGGTCGTCCCCCATGCTAGGAGCGTGACGGCGTTGGCGGGTAGCATGCCGGGTTCCCACTGGTGTCCTTGGGCCAGGCCTGCAAAGGTAATGTAGGTGCCGATAACAACCAGCGAGGACAGCAGCGGCGCAATGGCCGGCCAAAAGAATTTGCGATGAGCCTGCAAAATACCACCGGTGACGATGGCAACACCGTATAGCGGTATCTGCCACGCAAAGACGCGTAGGAGCACACCCATAAGGGTCGCGTAATCGTGAGCTAGCTGCTGGTCGGCACCTGCCGGTGTGGGCAGGAAACCGGTAATGGTCGGTGCGCCAACCCACACCACAATGGCGAGCGGTATTAGCAGAGTGAGCGTCCAGGTGAGCAATGCGGAGGAGATACGGTTTACGTCATCGCGCAGGTGCTTGGCTAGGGGCGCTGCTACCAGCGGAACTACCACGGACGCGAGCGCACCGCCGGCAGCAACTTCAAAGAGTACATTCGGTATCTGGTTCGCTGCCGCGTATGCGCCTGCTGTGGGCGAGCCACCGTGGAGGGTGTAGGACTGCGTGAGCCAGCGGATAAAACCAACCACCCGTGACGCCAGAGTGATGACTGCGATCATCCCGGCCGCCCCGACTACGGTGGACAGGTATTTCTTCACGCCTACCTGCCGGCTTGGTCTAGGGCGCGCAGGATCGGATTGTGGTCAATAACTGCGCTAAAGGAGATTTTCTCTCCCGCCAATACCAATCCCACGATAACGACGGCGCAACCTGCCCGTACTGCGCGCGGGCAGGTGGCAGCAAGTACCCAACCGGTATGGGCGCCGAGCGTATTCGCGCCGGTATCCCCAAGCATTGTCCGACCAGCTAGATCCGGCGGTGCCGCCGCGGCAATAGTACCGACGCTGGCCGCCATAAGGCTGGCACCTCCTTTGGCGAGGGTGCCGAATACAATTGCCGGTATCTGTAGCAGGCCGGCCCCTTTAAGGGCTCGGCCAGGGCGTAGGTCCAGTAGGTTGACGAGGTTGGCGCTGCCAGCAATGAGGGCCGAATTGATCGCAATATCGGGCAGGCGGCGTCGCCCCGGAAGCAGACCTGCGGCTACCACGGCACTGGTAGAAATCCCCAGTAGCTTCGCCATGCCGGTGGTCAGGCGTCCAGCCCGCAGGGCCGCAATATGCCCGGCAAGTCCCTTATCACGATGGCTGGTATCCTCGCGGTGGTCATCGAGTGCGCCCAGCATGGCGGCCGGTAGGCTGACTACGAGAGCGCGGCCATGGCCAGCCGCGAGCTGACCAACAATGAGGCCGGCCGCGACGCCCACCCCCTCAGACAGGCTGACGGTTTGTGCATTGTGGTTGATACGTTGCATCGCTGGCCATTCCTGCGCCAGCCGAGTAAACGTCTGAGTGACGCTATAGGCGGCCAATCCGGCAAGCGTAATGGCCACGCCTATTCCCCACTACTTGGGCTCGCAGTGGGAGCAGGGGCCGCAGGCAGGGGTGCTAATACGGCGCTGGCACCGGGCTGAGCACCATAGTGCCCCACGGTCCCCTGGAGTGCGCCTGCGAGTGTGCGCGGCAGATTGATGGCACCGACAGGACCGCTCACAGAGTCTACGGTGCTGATGGAGCTCGCTAGGTCGCCACCACGAATCGTTGGGATGAGCGCCGTGGGATCATTA
This sequence comes from Actinomycetes bacterium, assembly GCA_023387755.1. Taxonomy (GTDB): domain Bacteria; phylum Actinomycetota; class Actinomycetes; order Actinomycetales; family Actinomycetaceae; genus Bowdeniella. Next base: position 25,568 of record JAEWHO010000071.1, read on the forward strand.
GCATCTCCGATGACGACAGTCGGCAGCACCTGGCTTGCTCCGGCGGCAACTCGGCTGAGGGCTTCAATTCTGGACGCGTCAGCATCCTTCTCCTCCGCTTCACTACCTGCCACGATCACAAGTGCAGTAGCCGTAGTTTCCGGCGCCGCCGTCACAGAGATAAGGGCCGGATCGGTCGAGGAAAGAAACTCGGCGATAGTATCGGCGTCTGTAGCCTCGCCTGTACGACCCATCGCTTGCGCCAGGGCATGCCCCAGCAGTTCCTCCGTACTGGCATTGGCGGGCGGTGCTGGTTTGAGATATCCCGCGATCTGGCCGCTGAAGGAAGACCGGAAAGCAGCCGTATCGGGATTGGTCATGGCCTCGGCAACGCTCGCCTGGGCGCTCACCTGAGCCCCGGCATCTTGCAGGGCGGTAATAAGCGCGTCGGTGGCACCGGCTCCCGGGAGGGTGACGACGGCGATACGCTGGCCCTGCAAAGTGCCTGCAACGGCGTCTGGCTCCAGCGCAGTGAGCAGATCGGCACGCCCCGTGGCGGTGCGGTTGCTGACGTCAAGTTGGGCGCGCAGATTGTCACGATCCACTCGCAACTCCTGCACTTGCCCCGTCAAGACGTCGGAAATGCCTTCTCGCAGCGGACCTGCACCGAGGACAATTCCAACCGCTAGCGCCAAGAAAACGGAAATCAGCGAAACAATGTGATAGCGAAAATCAATCATGGTACCTACTGTTTACGGTCCGGCGGCAAAGATGTTACGGACGAAGCTCCACAGGTCATCCCACCACGCGCCGAACAGTCCGATGACCGTTTGCCCTGCAGTGGTCGACACAATTGCAACGACGAGCGCAAGGATTCCTGACAGAGAGAGCATGAATAGCTGCCAGCTAGAGATCCGGGTGCGATAGAGCCGAGAGACCCCTTTAGCGTCGACGAGCTTCCCCCCGACCCTTAATCGGGTGAGGAAGGTGGAGGACATACCGGCTCGTCCTTTATCGAGGAATTCAACCAGGGTTGCGTGTGTTCCAACGGCGACGACGAGCTCAGCGCCCTTTTCATCGGCCAGTAGCATCGCGATATCTTCGCTCGTACCAGCCGCTGGGAATACGGTATGTTCGATGCCGAGTTCCTCGACGCGGGACCTCCCGGGAGCTTTCCCATCCCGATAGGCATGCACGACGATTTCAGCGCCGCATTTCAGGGCTTTATCCGAGACCGAATCCATATCGCCCACGATGACATCCGGCGTCAGGCCAGCTTCCAGGACGGCGTCCGCTCCCCCGTCAACGCCGATGATGACAGGGTGGTACTCCCGTACATAAGGACGCAGCGTCTGCAGATCTTCACGGTAGTGGTAACCCCGCACCACGATGAGGGCATGCCGGTTCGCGAATGACGTTTTAATATCGGGGATCCCGACGCCGTCCAAGAGTAGGGCACGTTCCCGTTGCAAGTAGTCCATCGTATTGGCAGCGAAGGCTTCCAGCTGAGTGGAAAGACCCTGTTTCGCGTTTTCTTGGTCTGCCCGAATGGTTTCGGCAGTCTGCCGGATACCGGCTGCAACCAGTTCGCCGTCCGACCAGACTTCAGCCCCGTCGATGGTGACCTCGCTGGTGTTCGTCAAATCCATGACCGTGCCGCCGAGGTCATCGATCAATGGAATGTTCTCTTCCAGCAAGATCCCGGGTCCGAGGTTCGGGTAGCGGCCCGTTGTGGAGGGCGCGGCATTGAGTACGGCAGCAACCTGGCAGCGCACGAGAGCTTCGGCTGCGACACGGTCGAGGTCAGCATGGTCGATTACCGCGATATCTCCGGGCTGCAGGCGTTTAGTCAGGTCTTTCGTACGCGGGTCCACTTGGACCCGCCCGACGATGCGACCGTCGTCATGTACAGTAGCCGGAGCGCGGCGCGAAAAAAGGCTCACCCTGTCATCGTGCCACGTTTGCGGCCTGGATCAATTCAGCGGCGTGCCGTAACGCGTTTTCTGAGTGTGTTCCTCCCAGCATTCGCGCAATTTCGCGCGTGCGTTGCTCCCCAGTCACCGGATACGCCTGGGTGCTCGCTCGATCTTCTGAGTCGTCTTTACGGATAACGATATGCCCATTCGCAAAGGCCGCGACCTGGGCAATATGCGTGACGACGAATACCTGGTGATGGACGGCGAGGCGCGCGAGGCGAGCCCCGACGGCGGTGGCGGCGGCACCACCAACACCCGCATCTACCTCGTCGAAAACGAAGGTACGGCCGCTGGTACCACTGACATCTGCTGCACATACTTCCAGGGCCAGCATGAGCCGCGAGAGCTCTCCGCCGGAGGCTCCCTGCCCGAGCGGTCGGTAGTCCGAACCGGGGTGAGGTTGTAGTTCGAAGCGAATGTCATCCGCGCCGTGCCCCGCGTAGTCAGCCGCCTCCACTTGGATTCGCAAGGTTGCCTTCGGCATCGCCAGCGCGTGGAGTTCAGCAGTAACATTCTGGGCGAGCTTCTTACCCGCTGTGCGGCGAATATCCCGCAACGCTGCGGCTTTCTCACGCAGGATTTCAGCGGCTGCCTCCACATCACGGCTAAGTTGTTCGAGCGCTTCTGGGGAGTCATCGAGGGTGGCGAGTTCTTGTTCCGCATCGACACGCCACTGCAGCGCATCCGCGATGGTCGGCCCGTACATGCGCAGGAGGGTGGTGATTTCGGCGCGGCGAGCATGGATCTCATCCAGCTCTCCTGCATCGGCGGTCAACGTGGAGGCATAGGCCGCAAGCTCATTTGCGGCATCGGAGCCGAGCCGAGCGGCGTCGTCGAGCTGTGAGGCCCATTGGGCTAAGGCGTCGTCGTAACGGGCTGCTGCGGCGAGTTCACGAGTCGCATCGGCCAACTGTGCCAAGGCTCCCCGATCCGCGTCGTTGAGGAGTAGATCGGCTCTTTGCGCCGCCCTACGAACGTCATCGATATTGGTGAGCCGCTCAGCTTGCAACCGCAGGCGATCATCCTCCCCTTCCTCGGGGCTGACTTTATCTATAGCGCTGATACCTGCTCGCAAGGCCGCGGCCCGCTGAGCACGTTCCTGGCTGGAGGAGGCTAAAACGCGCTGCCGTTCTACCAGCTCCCGATGACGGCGGTAGGCAGCCTCGTAGGCGCTGCGCGCTTTACTGCCGCGACTTCCTGCCGCAGCATCAAGCATCTCGCGCTGGTAAGCAGTGGAGCGTAGCCGCAGCTGTTCTGCCTGGCCATGAATTGTGATGGTGTTTTCAGCTAGCTCAGCTAGGAGGCTCGCTGGCACGGCGCGCCCTCCCAGGCTGGCGCGGGCACGCCCTTGCGCCGGCACTGTCCTACCGATGAGGAGCGCCCCATCGTCCAATTCACAATCGTGGCGGGTTGCAAAATCTGCCAGCTGTAAGTTCCCATCTGGGTCGATGACGGCAGCGTCAACGGTTGCACTAACTGCGCCGGCGCGAACCCGTGATGTATCGGCCCGCTGCCCGGCAATGAGCCCGATAGCAGTGAGCAACATCGTTTTACCCGCCCCGGTTTCTCCGGTAATAACGGTAAGCCCCGAGCCAAAGCTCAAATCGGCATAGTCAATGACCCCGATCGAGCGAATGGTGAGCTGATCAATCATTGGTCACCTCGATGTTTCCAGTTCCGCACCGGCAAGCGAAGCTTGGCAACTAGGCGCCCAGCGAACGGAGAATTCCACAGGCGTGCCAGGCGTACCGGCTGCTGGGTGCGGGTGATCGTCAGGGTGGAGCCGACGGGGGCCGCGAGCATCCGCGACCCATCGCACCAGATCTCGGCAGGGCTCGTACCAGTTTCATCCAAATGCACGCTGATATCAGCACCGGGGGCAATCACCATAGGGCGGCTGAACAGGGCGTGGGCGGCAATGGGAACGATCACGATTGCTTCTACATCGGGCCACACCACTGGCCCTCCTCCTGAAAACGCATAGGCAGTCGATCCGGTTGGGGTGGAGATGACAACCCCATCACAGGAGAACGAGGAAATGGGCTCACCGTCGATCCCGATGGATACGTCAATCATGCCTGATCGTTCGACTTTGTCGATGGCACACTCATTGAGTGCCCATCCCGTTTCAGTGTGCCCATCTGGATGCGTGACGCAGGCCTGGAGTGCGAGTCGTTCTTCGACCTCGTATTCTCCGCGCACTAGCCGATTGACGACATCATGGAGCGACTCCGGGTCTGCCTCGGCTAGGAAGCCAACATGCCCGAAGTTAACGCCAATGACAGGTATATTCGTATCCCGCACAATATCTGCGGCCCGCAAAATGGTCCCATCGCCTCCGAGGACGAGCACTACATCCGCCTGCGAAAGGCCGTCAGTCACTGCGACTCCGCCCGCCTGTTCAACCAGACGGGCCACCTCCGTGACCCGACGGTGATCGGCCGGTAGCGTGCGCGAGAAGATGCCAATCTTTGTCTTCATTTCTCCTCTATTCTCCTCCGCGCGTCGCTGCGGGGCGAGCGGCGATTGCCCTCTGAATCGCTCGCCTCTCTTTATCACCTCGCAAGATCGGGAGTGGTGTCTCGGCCTGGGGACCGCTCATCGCCAGAAAGTACTCGATATTTCCAGCCGGCCCGGGAAGCGCTGACGGGGCTACTGCCCAGGGCTGCAGTGCAGCGTCATGGGCCGCACGCAGCACCCTCCCGATCGCCTGGGCGTGCAGATCCAGATTCCTGACAACTCCCCCGCTACCCACTGCGCGGGGTCCCACCTCAAATTGCGGTTTGACCATGAGTAACCAGTGCCCATCTGGCCGAACACAGCGCGCCACGGCGGGGATGACGAGGGTGAGGGAGATAAAGGAGAGATCTCCGACCACTAAGTCCGGTGCCGGAGCGACATCAGCCGGTTCCAGGTAGCGAATATTAATGCCATCACGTACCTGTACGCGCGGGTCATGGGCGAGTCGAGCAATTAATTGGCCATGCCCCACATCAACAGCAACGACCTCAGCCGCGCCATGTCGCAGTACAACATCGGTAAATCCCCCGGCGGAGGCACCTGCATCGAGCACTCGCCGACCGGCAATCGGCGGGGCATCCGTTCCCAAAGCGGCTAATGCAGACTCCAATTTATAGGCACCGCGCGACGCATAGCCGTCGTCACCGTCCACCTGTACGACTGCCTGCTCGCTGATCTTCTGGGACGTTTTTGAGGCTTTCGTTCCATCTACCCACACATGGCCTCTACGTATCAACTCTTGCGCGTAGGTGCGCGACGGCGCCAACCCTACGCGCACCATTGCGACGTCGAGACGAAGCAGCTCAGCGCCGCTCATGACCAACCTGTTCAGTGGTTCTAAGTGAGCGCACCAGCCGTTGATGGACCTGCTCGTAGACGGCGGGGTGATCCGATACTGGCAGATCAGTCAGTGCCTCGAGCAATGTGGGGACATCTGCGCTCTGGCGTGCATGATCAGCGGGTGTCGACATCACTCCTCCTTCAATCAGCCGGCCTACTCCATCACTACGAATTCCGGAACCGAGACCGGTATCCCCTGGTCTGCAGCCTGCCAGCATGCCGCGGCTATGGCTCGGTAGGCGGTTGGTTCCACCGCCTGACCATCGATCAGCGGGATGCTGCTTTCTTCATTATGGCCTGTGCGGCGCAGCCATATGCCCTGCCTGTTGACGCAAACTCGATAATCCCCACACTGTGCACAAATGTCGTCATCTGTGGGCTCTTCGAGTTGAGCTGCCCGGTAGGCCTCATTGAGATTCTGCAGGGATACCAGTAGGTAGCTGGGTCTTTCCTCGGGCGTGGCTAATACGACATCTCGCGCACTACTCACGCCGGTCAGGACGTGCGCGGTGGCAATCCCGGCACGATTCCCGCCGGCAATATCGGTATTGAGGCGATCCCCTATTGCCAGTGGAGACGCATTCGGCTTCTGCGCGCATACATTCAAGAACATGTCTGGGGCTGGCTTGCCCGGTGACTGGGGTGGTATGCCGGTGGCATGCACGACCGCAGCGACCAATGAGCCATTGCCTAAAGCAAAGCCATGTTCGGTGGGGAGCGTCGAATCGAGGTTTGTCGCTATATAACGTGCTCCCTGCTGGATCGCCAGACATGCCTGGGTCAGCTCCCGCCAGCTGACGTCGTAGGCTAATCCCTGCACCACGGCAGTGGGGCGATCACTGGCCTGTGTCGTGAGGCTCAGCCCCCGTTCGCGCAGTGCTTCCTGTACGCCGTCACCCCCAACCGCAAGGATGAGGTCATCGGTTCCGACGCAGTCTGCGACCAATGCTGCAGCTGCCATCGCTGATGTCATCACGTCAGCAGCCGTAGCGGGAATGCCCACAGCGTCGAGTTTCTGCGCAGTTTGAGCCGGGGTACGCGAGGCGTTATTGGTAACGAAGACGAATGTCATCCCGTTGCGCCGAGCTGCGGCAATGCCGTCAACGGCGTTCGGGATGCGGTCGGTACCGTTGTAAGCGGTCCCGTCAAGATCGCACAGTGCGAGGTCATAGATTTCGCTGAGGACGCGTCTGGGGGGCTGCATGGTCACTCGTCTTCTACCAACAGCAGTTCGTCATCTAGTTCCTGCCCGTCCGGACCGATATCTCCGAATACAGCAGGATCAGCGCTGAGCGCTTCGGCGCGAGCGCGCTCGGCCTCACCTGTACGTCCTAAATCCTCGAGTCGATCAGCTCGCACTGCTAATAACCGAGCACGAAGTTCCGGTGGATAATTCTGTTGGAGTTCTGTGTCAATTGCTAATAGTCCCGCGTCATACTGCCGCAAGTCAGCGCGTGCACCGGACTCTACCAGCGTCAGCTCGACACGGAAGTCATCGCGCAATCGGTTCTTATCGGTGTGTGCGATCACGTCCAGTGCACGTTCAGGACGGCCGAGGCCTCGTTGACAGTCCGCTTCAATCACCTGGTGTGCTTCAGTGCCCGTCAGACGGCGGAATGCATGAATCTCACGCACTGCCAGGGCATACTCTCCGGTATGGTATGCCGTCATCGCCAATGCCTCCCGGACGATGCCAACGCGCCCGCCATGACGCTGCGCGGCTTGCGCATGTGCATGAGCCGCAGCCGGATCTTCGGCGAGAAGTGCGCCTGCCATTACAAGATGACGCGCAACAGTTTCTGCATTCTCCTTAGACAGGGTCATCAAATGACGACGCATCGCGCCATCAAGCATATCGGCGGTAACTTCGTCGGGCAGGACCGGGTCACTCGGATGCGGATCGACTCCAGCGTGCGCTGGAGTGCGCTCATCATACTTGCGAACCCGCTGCTCTTTATGGTGGATACGCTCACCGGGCCGATCAGCTTTCTCAAACCGACGGTTCTGTGAAAAACCCTCAGATTGCCGTTCTCCGCGCTCACTCGAACCTAATTTGCGACCAGGCTTCCAGCTACCAGAACGACCCCGCGACCGCTCGCCGTGATTGGATTGCTGATCACGCTTCCAACTACCGGAACGCCCCCGCGCCCCCTCGCTTCGGCTCCGATCTCCCTTCCGCTCACGGTGGCCGGTACGACCTTCCCGCTGCTCCCCCTTAAAGTTCGGTCGGCCACCACGGCCTTTTCGACCCTCGCGGTCGTGATTTGAGTTCATGGTCTCTATTTCCTTATCGGTGGTTCCAGTCAGACGCGGCCAATTACTGCAAAGCGCTATAGTTCCGCAGGGCAGCTCCGGTTGAGCCAAAAAATCCCTGCCGCTCATAAAACTCTACAAGATCGTTATCGCAGAGCAGATCAATGGAGTACATGTCGCCTAACTCAGCAACCATACGCCGTACAAGCTCCGAGCCGATCCCCTGTCCTTGGTACTCGGGCAGAACCTCAAGCCACGGTATAAAGGCAGTCAGCACGCCGTCACTAATGGCGTTAATATACCCAACAACCCTCCGCCCGTCGAGGGCCCAAATGCCTCGGTAACTCGACCTCATCACCTTGATCAAAGTCTGCGCAGTGGGCGGATTGGGCCATCCAACAAACATCCCAGAAATCATTTCCGGGGTGATGTCGGCAGTCTTATCGACATACATGATCATAGCTCTATCGTCCCACAGGTAGTACCGCGGCGGAAAAACGTCCCACATACGCAGTCAGGGCCCGCGTGTGCGGGCCCTGACTGGCAGTGTGTGCCGGCGGTGTCCTACTCTCCCACACCCTGGCGAGTGCAGTACCATCGGCGCTGGAGGGCTTAGCTTCCGGGTTCGGGATGGGACCGGGCGTTTCCCCTCCGCTATGACCGCCGTACGATCATACGGGGCTTGCAGCCGTGCGTGCTCGTGTTCGGGTTGTTTGTGTACCGTATAGGGACGCGAGAAAAGTGTCTAGTTATCGGCCATTAGTACCGGTCAGCTGAACACGTTACCATGCTTACACTTCCGGCCTATCAACCCCATGGTCTATAGGGGGCCTTCACCATTACTGGATGGAAACCTTATCTTGAAGCAGGCTTCCCGCTTAGATGCTTTCAGCGGTTATCCTTCCCGAACGTAGCTAACCAGCCATGCACCTGGCGGTACAACTGGCACACCAGAGGTTCGTCCGTCCCGGTCCTCTCGTACTAGGGACAGGCCTTCTCAAGTTTCCTACGCGCGCAGCGGATAGAGACCGAACTGTCTCACGACGTTCTGAACCCAGCTCGCGTACCACTTTAATGGGCGAACAGCCCAACCCTTGGGACCTACTCCAGCCCCAGGATGTGACGAGCCGACATCGAGGTGCCAAACCATGCC
>JAEWHO010000102.1 GCA_023387755.1 Actinomycetes bacterium
CCCTTGGCCCGCATCAGGCCTCCTATCAAACACGACTGGGGATATCCGCAAACGGATATCCCCAGTCGCTGATCGGTACCTAGAGTGACACTTGATTAAGACAGTTCTGGAACCGGTTTGTTGAAGAGGACCTTCTCTGCCGGCACCTTGGCCGAGGAGCGAATTGCTTTTGCGACGTCGTAGGCAACAAAACCGTCGACGCCAATGTTCCCACCCTGCGAATGGTAGAAGATCTTGTTGTTCTTTTCGCGCCAGCCGGCGTTCTCTTCGTCATGCCAGAATGCGTGACGATCCGACTTGCCTTCCCAAACGTACTGGGCGCTCGGCTGCGGGACCATCCACCTAAAGCAGAAGTCGAGCTTATTACCGGCGACGACGCCAGTGCTCCCGGCATTGATTCCAAGAACGCCGCCCGGCTCAATGGAGTTATTGACTCGGAAGAAGATGCTCTTGATTTGGCCAGTGGTGAGCTCCACTGACGGGAACCCTCCAAGTTTGTTGCCGTCTGAGTAAGGTAGCACTTCTACGCCGTAGGGCGCTGCGGAGGTAAAGATTACTTTCCCAGTTGCCAGGCCGGAAACATCAATACAGTTGTAGGAGCAAGCGAAAATCAGTCCCGCTGGGGTAGGAGCCGTGCCCTCGTTAATGATGTTGATATACCACTCATGCCCCAAACCGCCGAAGGTGAATGCGGCGGTGTTCAGGTTAATATCCCAGCCACCGATATAGAAAACTAGCTTCACTTTGCAGCCGTCAGCGACGTCCGAGGAGCCGGGCACCGTACTCGCGAAGTCCACAGCCACGCCTAGCTTTGAGCGGTCGATATCCCTCGGATCAAGGGCTGTGGGTACGCCGGTAATGGCCCAACGACCGTCCGCGCCTCTGCTAAGCGTTAATCCCCCAGGCAACACCCCGGTAGCTCGCAATTCGGCATTCCGGACCGGAGCACCCTTGTCGTCGTGAATGTCGAAATAGATAGGATCGATGGGGGCACCGGCAGCAAGATTGACGGCAATCTCTCCCCTATGCGCTCCGTCACCGATGACTGAGAAACGTTGGTCCTTGACTACAGTCGTGCATAGCGCTTTGGGACGTGATGCAGCGAGGACTGGCATATGCGAGGAGACAGCAATAGCTGGGATTGACCAGGCTGCGCCTTTAGCGATACTGCGACGACTGACTTCATTAGCGCTCATTGATACTCCAAGGGTCTCGGTGTATTTCCGTTTTGGGTTCAGACTGCTGCTGAGAATACACCCGCGAAAAATTCCCCTACAAGTAGGGTGGTTTCCATAAGCATGCCCGCGACAAGGCTGTATTTCCCCGGGGCTGCGGCTATGCTGAGCATTCAGACTTTCAGAAAGCGCCATGCAAAAACAAAAACGCTTAATATTAGTATGAGACATATGTAAGAAATGATAATCATTCTCAGGCGTGCGTGAAATATATAAGCGCATTTAAATGCGCCTGCGCTGAAAATCACAAGAGAAGGCGGTGTGGTTCTAGGGAGTGGCCCTGGGGGTGGCATAGTCGATACCTATAGTACTTGCGCTCCACCCAAGGTGCAGGCTATAGTGGTGGTGTTGTTGGCAAGCCACCGCTGTGGCCCAAAATTGCACAGGAGCTCATTCCATGAACCTCATGAACACCAAGATTCAGCCCTTCGCCGCTACTGCTTACAAGAACGGCGAATTCGTGGACATCACCGAAGAGGATGTCCTCGGCAAGTGGGCGATCTTCTTCTTCTACCCGGCTGACTTCACCTTCGTGTGCCCCACCGAACTGGGCGACATGGCCGACCACTACGAGGAACTGCAGAAGCTTGGTGTTGAGGTGTTCTCCGTGTCCACTGACACCCACTTCACCCACAAGGCTTGGCACGAAACCTCCGAGACCATCGGCAAGATCAAGTTCTACATGATCGGTGACCCGAATGGCACCGTCACCAACAACTTCCAGAACATGCGCGAAGGTGTTGGCCTGGCTGACCGCGCCACCTTCCTGATTGACCCCGAGGGCGTCATTCAGTTCATGGAGGTCACCTCCGAAGGCATCGGCCGTAACGCCGCCGAACTCATGCGTAAGGTCAAGGCCGCTCAGTACATCGCCGCCCACCCGGGCGAGGTGTGCCCCGCCAAGTGGGAAGAAGGCGAAGAAACCCTCGCCCCGTCCCTGGACCTCGTCGGCAAGATCTAAAGCTGCCCAACCATAACGCCGGCCCCGCCCACCGTGGGCTTGAGCCGGATTTACGACGACGACGCGAGGGTGCGGGATCGCACGATCCCGCACCCTTGCCCACACGCCCACCGCTAACGCCACCCGCTCCGTTACACCACCTGCAAGGAAGACAATGCCCGTTCTCGACCAGAACCTCACCGGCCAGCTCCGCCAGCTCCTCGGCAACGTACAGCAGCCCATCGAACTCGTCGCCAGCCTGGACGACACCCCGAAATCCAGCGAAATGAAGAACCTGCTCAGCGAAATCGCGGCACTGTCGGACAAGGTGAGCGTCAGCGAAGAAACCAACGAGCGCACCCCTTCCTTCGCTATCCGCCGCACCGGCACCGACGTTGAAGTCCGCTTCGCCGGACTCCCCCTCGGCCACGAATTCACCTCCCTCGTCCTCGCCCTCCTGCAAGTAGGCGGCCACCCGCCCAAGCTCACCGACGAGCAGATCGACGCGATCCGCAGCATCGAAGGTGAACGCGAATTCGTCACCTACATGTCCCTCAGCTGCACCAACTGCCCCGACGTTGTGCAGGCACTCAACACCATCTCCATCCTCAACCCGCGCATCCGGCACACCAGCGTAGAAGGCGGCACCTTCCAAGACGAAGTCGAACGCCGCAACATTATGGCCGTACCCGCCACCTACGAAGGGGACGAACTCATCTCCTCCGGGCGCGCCACCGTCGACGACTTCATCGCCCTGCTCGACACCAACGCGGAAAAACGCGCCGCCGAACAGCTCAACGAAACCGACCCCTTCGACGTCCTCATCGTCGGAGGCGGCCCCGCCGCTAGCGCCGCCGCCATCTACGCAGCTCGCAAAGGTATCCGCACCGGCATGCTCACCGACCGTCGCGGCGGGCAGGTGCTGGACACCATGTCCATCGAGAACCACATCTCCCAGACCTACACCGAAGGCCCCCGCCTCGCCGAAGACCTCAAAGCCCACATCGCCGAATACGACGTCGAGGTGTTCTCCCCGCAACTAGCAGAAACCCTCACGCCCGCCCGTGAAACCGGCGAACTGCACACCATTACCACGCGCAGCGGCGGCACCCTGAAATCCAAGACCATCATCCTGTCCACCGGTGCCTCCTGGCGACTCATGGGTGTGCCCGGCGAAAACGAATACCGGAACAAGGGCGTCTCCTTCTGCCCCCACTGCGACGGCCCCCTGTTCAAGGGCAAGCGCATCGCCGTCGTCGGAGGCGGGAACTCCGGAATCGAAGCCGCCATCGACCTCGCGGGCGTCGTGGAGCACGTCACCGTCGTCGAGTTTATGGACACCCTCAAAGCCGACGCCGTCCTCGTGCAGAAGCTCAAGTCGCTGCCGAACACCGCCGTCATCACCTCCGCCCGCACCACCGAAGTGCTCGGCGACGGCAACCAGGTGACCGGCCTGACCTACGAAGACCGTGAAACCGGCGAAACGCACCAGCTCGATATCAATGGTGTGTTCGTGCAGATCGGCCTCATGCCCAACACCGGGTGGCTCGACGGCACCGTAGAACTGTCCGAACGGCGCGAAATCGTCATCGACGACCGCGGCCAAACCGACGTGCCCGGCATCTTCGCCGCCGGTGACTGCACCACTGTGCCCTACAAGCAGATCGTGATCGCTTACGGGGCCGGTGCCACCGCCGCACTCTCCGCCTTCGACTACCTCATCCGCAACTAGAGCCCACCCGGGCCACCCAACCAACCAACGACCGAAACACCACCTAGTGAACCTACGCGACCTCGAATACCTGGTAGCACTAGCCGAAGAAGGGAACTTCTCGCGCGCCGCCGTGCGCGCGGGAGTCTCCCAACCCACGCTATCCACCCAGGTGCGCAAACTTGAAGCCGAACTGGGGGTCGCGCTCCTCGAGCGCACCCCCGGCGGGATCCTGTTCACCCGCGCCGGGAAACAAGTCGTCGCCCGCGCTCGGCACGTCATGAGCGACCTCGACGAAATCCGAGTCCTCGCCCAACAAGCCGCCGACCCGCGCGCCACCGTCCTCACCCTCGGCATGTTCCCCACCCTCGGGCCCTACCTGCTCCCGCATATGATGCCCGAAATGGCGCGGGACATGCCCGACGTCACCGTGCAGATCGTCGAAGAAAAAAGCGAAACCCTCCTGCGCCAACTCGTCGCCGGGCACATCGATGCCATCACCCTCGCCACCCAACCAGGCAACACCATGCCCGCCGGCGAAACCCAAATCACCGCAGGCCTAAACAGCGCCGAACTCTTCACCGAAGAATTCATCCTCGCCGCCCCCACTGGCCACCCACTCGCTGCCAACAACGGCCCCTTGCGCCTACGCGACCTCGCCGGGTATGACGTCCTCCTCCTCGACGACGGCCACTGCCTGCGCGACCACACCTGGTCCCTGTGCCAACAGGCCGGCGCCCGGCAAACCAACTTCCGCGCCACCTCCCTAGAATCACTGCGATATATGGTCGCTGGCGGTGTCGGCGTCACCCTCCTGCCCCGCCTAGCCGTCACCCCGCCGGTCGCGCCCGTCGACGGACTCGCCTTCCGCGAATTCACCCCGCCCGCACCCGCGCGCACCATCAACCTCGTCTGGCGAGCAACCAGCCCCCTCGCCCCGCTCATCGAAACCATCGCCGCCACCCTGCAGCGCGCCTACACCAATGCCACCAGCAGCAACCAAGCCGCCTAACCAGAGCCCAGCCAAGAGCGCGGGCGGTAGCGCAAAAGCAAGCAGCCGGTAAGGGAAGGTGCGCGGCGGCTGCGAACGAGAAATAACGTGTGCCCGGGTTGTAGCGGAGAACGTACTCTGACGGCGGCCGCGAAGCCGCCTAAGCCACGTAGCTAGCCGGATTCTTCAGAATCCCCGCAAAAGACGCATAGGCCGCGCCGCGCGCGGCCGCGCTCTCCGGCTCCGGCGCCGGCAACAATTGCAGCGCCGTATAACGCGCCGCCATCGCCCGCTGCGTCAGCTCATCCATAATCACGCTGCGTCGCCGCTCCAGCAGAGTCCCCAGATGGCCGCCAAAAACAATCGCCGGCAAATCGAGGATATTCACCAGACTAGACAGCGCAATACCAAGCGCCCGGGCGCTCGCATCGAGCGCCCCGTCGTCGTCGAACGCCACCGCCAACGCCTCCGCACCCACGTACCGCTCCAAACACCCGCGCGAGCCACAACGGCAGGTAGGCCCATGCGGATCCACCGTCAAGTGCCCGATCTCGCCGGCCCACCCGTGCTCGCCCGCCACCAGCCGGCCCCGATTGACGATCGCCGCGCCCACACCGATACCGCCAGACAAATACGCGAACGTCTGCAAATCAGACGGCGCACCCGGCGCCCGATACGCGCACGTCAAAGCCGCCAGATTCGCCTCATTGCCCACCCGCGGTGCCGGCAAACCGCCCGGCAAATACGGCGAAAAAAGCGCTGGAATATCCACGTTCTGCCACCCCAAGTTAGGGGCATCCAACAGCCTGCCCGTGGCGTCATTAACCAGCCCCGGCAAAGCCAGCGTGAGCCCACAGATATGACTGTGATCCGGCAACGCAGCCACCAAATGCTCCACCAGCGGGCCCGTCAAAGCCGCAATAGTCGTCGGATCGCTCTGCGTCAGGTCCGCCTCGTGAACCTCCGCGGCCACCACGCCCCCCGCCAAATTCAGGGCGACGACGCGGATTGCGTCCACCCCAATATCCACGCCAATCCCGATGCGCGAATGAGAACCGACCAAACCAAGGCCCGGCCGGCCCGGGCCAGTTGCAGGCGGGGGAGCAACCTCAGTCAAAATATCCGCCGCCACCAACTCGTCACCCAAACGAGAACTAGTCGCCCGAGTAATACCCGCCTCCGAAGCAATCTGAGCACGCGAAAGCGGCTCCGGCGCCGCCAGTGCATGCGCCAGCACGAGCTGCATATTCATCGCTCGCAAAGATTCGGCACGCACAGAACGTTGAGGCACGTCTCTACGGTAGCCAAGTTCACCACCGGGCACACCCTCGAGCGGGAGTGAGAAAAAATTACCTCCCCGAATCGCTTGACACCGCCCCGCAACCCCATTAGTTTTGGAGTTAAACAAATCGATGTGAGGTGCATTGCCTTCGCTGAGGAAGTGCCGACCTCGCAGCCTGCACGAAGGAGTGAAATATGCGTCAGCCATCCCCTACCGATAAGTTCACGTTTGGCTTGTGGACGGTCGGCTGGCGCGCCGTCGATCCCTTTGGGGATGCTACCCGCCCGGCCCTCGATCCTTGGGAATACGCGGAAAAGTTGGCCGAGATCGGTGCCTACGGGATCACCTTCCATGACAACGATGTTTTCAACTTCGACGCCAGCGATAGCGAACGCGACCGCATCGTCACCCGCCTCAAAGAGGTCTGCGACGCCACCGGCCTAGCCATCCCAATGGTGACCACAAACACGTTCACGCACCCGGTGTTCAAGGACGGCGGCCTCACCAATAACGACCGCTCGATCCGCCGATTCGGGTTGAAGAAGATCCTGCGCAACGTTGATCTGGCCGCCCAGCTAGGCGCCCACACATTCGTGATGTGGGGCGGGCGCGAAGGTGCCGAATACGATTCCTCTAAAGACCTCAACGCCGCCTTTGACCGTTACCGCGAGGGCTTGGACGCCGTCGCCGGATATATCAAGGAGCAGGGCTACCAGTTGCGCATCGGCTTGGAGCCCAAACCTAACGAGCCGCGCGGGGACATCTTCCTGCCTACCGTGGGCCACGCGCTCGCGCTGATTGCGGAGCTGGAGCATGGCGACGTCGTCGGGCTGAATCCTGAAGTGGGGCACGAACAAATGGCGGGCCTGAATTACACTCACGGGATCGCGCAGGCCCTCAATGCCGGCAAACTGTTCCACATTGACCTCAACGGCCAGTCGGGCATCAAATACGACCAAGATAAGTGCTTCGGTCACGGCGATCTGGCTAGCGCGTTCTTCACCGTCGACCTGCTCGAAAACGGCTTCCCGGGCGGCGGGCCACGGTACGAAGGGCCCCGCCACTTCGACTTCAAACCCACCCGCACCGAAGGTATGGAAGGCGTGTGGGAGGCCGCGCGCGCGAATATGGAAATGTACCTCATGCTCGCCGAAAAAGCCCGCGCTTTCCGCTCCGATCCGCGCACCCAGGAGCTGATGGAGGCGGCTTCGATTGCAGAACTTGCCACCCCGACGATGGCGGAGGGCGAGAGTTACGCGGATCTGCTCGCCAGCCCCGATATTGATCCCGACGCCGCTGGCGCTCGCGAATACCACTACGTTGAGCTCTACCAGCACGCGATGCGTCACCTCATCGGATAACTGCCATGACTCGTTACGTTGCCGGCGTGGACTCCTCCACCCAGTCGTGCAAGGTCCTCATCGTGGACCCGGCCACGGGTGCCATGGTGCGCTCAGGTAGTGCGCCCCACCCGGGCGGGACCGAGGTAGACCCGCGCCACTGGTGGAAGGCGTTTCGCGCTGCTGCCGTAGCCGCAGGCGGTTTGGCTGACGTTGCAGCGATTTCCGTGGCCGGCCAACAGCATGGTCTCGTGGCGTTAAACGACGACGGCGAGGTTGTGCGGCCTGCCCTGCTGTGGAATGACACGCGCAGCGCCCAGGCGGCTACTGATCTGATCGCTGAACTGGGGGCGGCCGCGTGGGCGGAAGCGAGCGGGTCCGCGCCGGTCGCGTCGCTGACGGTGTCGAAAGTGCGGTGGCTGGCCGATCACGAGCCGCAGCATCTGGCGGAAACGGCGGCGATATGTTTGCCGCATGACTGGTTGAGTTTCCAACTGGCAGGCACCCCCGGCGTCGACGGATTATTCACGGACCGCTCGGACGCTTCCGGCACCGGTTACCTCGACCTTCACCGCAGCGAGTACCGCCGGGACCTGCTCGCCCACGCTTTGCGGGTGAGTGAGGACGCGGCGGATGGATACGTGTTGCCGCGGGTGTGCGCACCGTTTGACTGTGCCGCGCAGGTGGGGGCCGACGACGACGTCACCGGGCTGCGGGCGGGTACCCTCATTGGCCCGGGCTGTGGCGATAACGCCGGGGCGGCACTCGGCCTGGGGCTTAAACCCGGGGAGGCGTCCATCTCTGTGGGGACTTCCGGCGTGGTAGCCGTTGTGAGCGATAAGCCAGTGTGGGATAGCGAAGGCCGGATCAACGGCTTTATGGATGCCGCTGGCGGTTGGTTGCCGCTGGCATGCACCCTCAATGGTGCCCGTATTCTGGCCAGTACCGCGGAACTGTTGGGCGTGAGCTTCGAAGAATTCGATGCGCTCGCGCTGTCTGTTCCGGACGCTGCTGGCCTGGTCATGACTCCGTATTTCGAGGGTGAACGAACCCCGAACCTACCCGACGCGACCGCCAGCCTGGCGGGTATGCGGCTAGCCAACTGGGATCGCGCCCATCTGGCTCATGCTGCCGCCCGCGCATTGGTGGATCTGCTAGCCGGGGCCACGGAGCTGGTTCGTACATGTGGCGTGCCCGTGGAACGGGTGCGCCTGGTCGGAGGCGGGGCACGGTCCGAAGCTGTGCGCCAACTCCTCCCGCAGGTTCTGGGAGTGCCGGTAGAGGTCCCCGAACCCGCGGAATACGTTGCGCTCGGCGCAGCACAACAGGCAGCACAGGTACTGGCCGCGGCGTAGCGGCGGTTCTGCAGGAAATGCGCCTCGTGGCGGCTATGTGAAGGAGGATTTCGTGAAGTTTACCGATGGATACTGGCTGAAACGGCCCGGCTGGCAGGTGAAACATCCAAAGCACCTCCAAAGAATTGAGCCAAATGGCCGTAGTGTGCGAGCTTACGCGTCAACGAAGCCTTTATCGTTCAAGGGTGCAGAATTAGATTCTTCCCAGCTGACAATAGATATCCAGGCCGTAGCCGAGGGTGTAATCAAGGTTCGCATCACTCATTTCTTTGGCGCGTTAGATCGCGGCCCGCATTTCAATGTCGCTGAGGAAACGGGAGTGGGGGATTTTGAGGTTTCACGGGAGAATCTGACCGCGAAAATCAGCGCCGGAAACCTAGTCGCAACCATCGGGGAACGCGATCATTTCAAGTTAGCGTTCACGTTAGACGGTAAAGAGATTACGTCGTCGATCGACCGCTCAATGGGGTTGGCTGTATCTCCTGAGGGGGATAAGTACATTCACGAACAACTCACCATTGTGCCGGGAGAATCGATTTATGGACTCGGTGAACGGTTCGGTCCGGTCGTCAAGAACGGGCAATCAATCGATCTATGGAACGCTGACGGGGGTACTGCCAGCGAGCAGGCTTACAAGAATATTCCCCTGTATATTAGCGATAGAGGATACGGTGTATTCGTTAATCACCCCGAAAGAGTGTCCTACGAGGTCGGCTCTGAGGTAAACACACGTGTCCAGTTTTCCGTGCCGGGTGACTATCTAGAGTATTTCGTCATCGCCGGGCCGACTTCCAAAGACGTTCTACGTCGGTACACATCTTTAACTGGGCGCCCACCCCGGGTCCCTGCTTGGAGCTACGGGTTGTGGCTGTCTACCTCCTTCACCACCGACTACTCAGAGGAAACCGTCAATCAGTTTATCGACCGTATGGAAGAACTGGATATTCCATTAAGTGTTCTTCACTTTGACTGCTACTGGATGCGACCGAGCAGGTGGTGTGACTTTACGTGGGACCCAGAGATGTTTCCGGACCCTCAAGGCATGCTGCAGCGGTATCATGATCGCGGCATCAAGGTATGCGTCTGGATTAATCCCTACATCGGGCAACAGTCACATCTATTTGCGGAAGGAATGGTCAAGGGCTACCTCCTCAAAGCAAAGGACGGATCGGTAAGGCAATGGGATCACTGGCAATCCGGCATGGGCTGGGTTGATTTCACTAACCCAGATGCAAAGAAGTGGTACCAAAGCCAGCTTGAGAAACTTCTCGACCAGGGGGTGGACTGTTTTAAGACCGATTTTGGTGAGCGCGTTCCGACCGACGTGGTGTGGTTCGATGGCTCTGACCCGGAACGCATGCATAACTACTATGCGTATCTCTATAACCAAGCCGTATTTGAGGTGCTTGAACGTCACCGAGGCCGCGGGGATGCTCTAGTATTCGCCAGGGCCGCCACTGCTGGCTCGCAGAAGTTCCCAGTCCATTGGGGAGGAGACTCAGAACCCACATTCGCGTCCATGGGGGAGACTCTCCGGGGTGGGCTGTCACTCGGACTGTCTGGCGTGGGTTACTGGAGCCACGACATGGGAGGCTTCGAAGGGCAGCCGAATCCTGACGTCTTCATACGGTGGTTCCCCTTCGGGATGTTTTCTAGCCACTCGCGCTTGCATGGGTCGAGCTCGTATCGAGTCCCATGGATGTATGGGGATACTGCGGTGTCGGTAGCGCGCAGATTCACCGAGATCAAGAACCGACTCATGCCCTACATCATGGCTGCGTCTGAGGAAACGGTTTCAGATGGCATCCCTCTCATGCGGCACATGATCATGCAGCATCCGCAGGATCGTGGAAGTGCGCATGTCGATACGCAGTATTACTTCGGTCCTTCGATCATCGTTGCGCCCGTATTTAGTGAGGACGGTGAAGTTGACTTTTACCTTCCTTCCCCGGGCTACACCGACCTGCTGAGTGGACGACGCTATGACAGAGCTGGATGGTTCCGTGAAACCCATAGTCTCGATTCGCTTCCACTCTTGGTCCCAGATGGGACGGTGCTTCCCGTAGGACATAACAGCGCCCGCCCAGATTATGACTGGGAAAAGGAGTTAACGCTATACCTCTTCCAGCCGCTGCCCGGCACCCGTACTGTTTCCATTCCAACGCAGGAAGGAACGTGGCGAGACTTCTCGCTCACGGTGTGCGACAACCACGTCACGGTACAAGCCGTGGACGAGGGGAGTGACTGGTCTGTGCACCTCGTCGGGCCGACCGATGGCTTGGAGATAGAGAGAGGGAACCGTTGCGACAACTCCGCGACTGACCTAGCTCCGGGCGTGAGGATGACCCCAGACGCCGCTCAGATTATTTTCCGTTTTTCACCCACGGCAATGTAGCCAAACAACACTAGGAGGAACAATGAGGACGACACGAAGTGGCCGGATAGTCGCGGCGCTAGGCTGCTCTTTAGCAATGCTTCTGGCAGTTGGATGCAGTAACGCTGGCGAAACAGACACTCCGGGCGAACAGGTAACAATTGACGTCTGGGATTATGAGGGTCAAGGCGTGTCAAACGATGCCATGGAGGCAGCGGTGGCGGCCTTTGAAAAGGCGAACCCTGACATCAAAGTGAAGCGCACGTCTTTTGCTTTCGCAGACCTGTCCAAGTCCATTGTTCAAGGTGGCGTCGGAGGTGAAGTTCCTGACGTCGCCATTATCGACAACGTGGATAACCAGAATTTCGCGGCTCTGGGGCTTCTAGCGGATATCACCGATGCTGTAGGAAACCGGAAGGCGGAATACTTTGAGGGCCCCTGGTCTTCCACTCAACTTGAAGGCAAAACCTTCGGCTTGCCGATGAATTCCAACAACTTGGCCCTGTTCTACAACAAGACGATGTTTGCCGAAGCTGGAATTGACGCAGCTCCTGCAACGTGGGATGAACTCGCTGATGTTTCCAAGAAACTCGCTACCGCAGACCGGTCGGGTCTGGCGCTTTCGGGCGTAAAGAATGAGCAAGGAACCTTCCAGGTGCTACCGTTCGTCTGGCAGACCGGAGGCGATCTCGATAATTTCGCCGAATCCGGAGCTAAAGCACTCAGCTTCCTCAAGTCTTTAATCGACGACGGAGGCATGTCCTCTGCGGTTGCGAACTACAGCCAGGAAGACGCGCGGACGCAATTTACCACGGAAAAAACTGCGATGATGGTCAACGGTCCGTGGGAGATCGCCAACCTTGATGATGTCGAGTTCGAGTGGGCAGTGGCTCCCTTGCCGAAGGACAAGGAAGCGGCTACCGGCTTGGGCGGTGAGAATATCGTCGCATTCGCTGAAGCGAAGCATCCAGAACAAGCATTGAAGTTCGTCGAGTTCATGGCTAGCAAGGACGGCGTCCAGACCTTCTGTGACGTATCGGGGCAACTCTCCCCGCGCCCCGATCTGGAAGGAAAACTAAAGCTATCCACGGACCCGAACATGCAGGTCTTTGAAAAGCAGATGGCAGACACGCACGCGCGCGCATACGGAGAAAACTACAACAAGATCTCTGAGCTCGTGCAGATCGCCATCCAGGAAGCACTCACCGGCGCAAAGACTCCGGAAGATGCTGCTTCAGCCGCATTCGAACAGATCAAGCCTTTGCTGCCCTGATAGCCATGGCAACGTCTGCTCCGAATGTTGCGGAGTCGAGAAGGAAGGCCCGGCCGCCTAAGTCGAAGTCGGAGCTTCGTCAAAGGCGGCTCGGTCTCCTCCTCGCCACGCCCGCTGTGCTCTACATTTTGGTCTTCTTGGCGTTTCCACTCGTATATAACCTCATTCTGAGCGGAACTAACGCCAACGGGCGCAATCTGATTTCCGGAAACTTCAAGTTCAATAGCTTCGCGAACTATAGCGCGGTGCTGGGTGATCCGCAGTTTTGGAACGGGCTAAAGCTATCAATTATCTTCACCGCAGCCTGTCTGATTACTCAGTACGTTATCGGTTTCGCGTTGGCGCTATTTTTCCGTCGGCCTTTCCCAGGGAATGGGGTAATTCGTGCGCTATTGCTCGTGGGGTGGATTCTACCCCCGGTGGTAACGGGCACGATCTTCAAGTGGATGTTCGATTCCGATTACGGGGTGATCAACTTCGTCCTCCAAACCTTGGGCTTAATCGATGAGCCGGTCAAATGGCTGACAGTCGGCCCCACCGCGCTCTTCGCTGTCATATTCGCCAATTTGTGGGTTGGTATTCCCTTCAACCTCTTACTGCTGCTGAGTGGGCTGCATACCATCGATGACACTCTCTATGAGGCCGCGTCGGTTGACGGAGCTTCGGCCTGGCAGCAATTTTGGCGAATCACCTTCCCTTTGATGAAGCCGGTCTCCATTTCCGTGATTTTGCTGGGTGTCATAAATACCTATAAGGTGTTCGACCTTATTTACACAATGACCAAGGGCGGTCCGGTCAACTCGACAACGACGCTGCCGGTCTACACGTATCTGGAGACCTTTAAAGTATTCGAGTTCGGAAATGGTGCCGCCGCATCAGCGCTCACGCTGATACTCCCATTGGCGCTATCGTGGTTCTATGTTAAGAGTCTGAACGAGGAGGATATCAAATGAAGCAGAGAAAGCTTTACCTGAAATCCGCCATCGCGTGGCTCATTGCTCTCCTGTACCTCTTTCCAGTCTATTGGATGATTAATACGTCATTTAAGACAGGGAAAGAGATGTTCCAGTCCCCGCCATCTGTTGTGCCGCAGAATTTCTACACCGGCGCCTACGAGGCGGCTTTCAGTGGGAATTATGGAGTTTGGCAAGCGTTAATCAATTCAACAATTATTGCGCTCTCCGTTCTTTTCCTCACGTTGCTCATCGCCGTCCCGGCCTCATATGCTGTGGCTCGGATGAGGGGCGGCATAACGACATCAATGATGGTGATGCTGACGGTCGTCCAACTGCTGCCGGCAATCGCGATCTCGATCCCGATGTTCGTTATGTTCCGGCAGGCTGGGTTGGTAAATACCTATATCTCGATCATTCTGGCGGACATTTCGGTTACGCTACCTTTCGCGGTTATCTTACTCCGTCCATACTTCAAGCAGTTCCCATACGAGGTGGAGGAAGCCGCACGCCTGGATGGGCTTAGCACTCTTCAGACAATCGTTCGGGTGATTATTCCGACCATCAGGCCGGGGATCATCATGATTAGCTCCTTCGCATTCCTGATGGCATGGGGAGAGTTCACCTTCGCTCTGACCCTGTCCACGAAGCAGGAGATCCAGCCTCTCACGGTTGCCCTCAATCGAATCATCGGCCAGTATGCAACGAACTGGAACGACCTTATGGCGGTGGCCACGATTATCGCCCTGCCTGTCCTAGTGGTATTCATTTTGCTGCAGCGCTACATTGTCGCGGGCCTCTCAGGAGGTGCGACTAAGGGCTAAAAGGGGTTCGCACCGGAGTTGCCGTGAGCGCCCCGGGCCCGTTTCGGGCCCGGGGCCGGCGTCGTCGTCGGATATGAAACCGCCCCGTCGTCGGGTGTAGAACCGAGGAAGATGGTGGGTGAGGTGCGCACTAAGGGGGAGCAGCGCGGAGGCGGGTTGGCACTAGGGGAGGACGCGCCCGAGCGTCGGCGCGATTAGCGTGGAGGTATGGGCCTCAACGTACATGCAGTTTCACGCGCTTTTGGTAGCGTTCGCGCAGTCAACGAGGTGTCCTTTTCCGTAGAGCCCGGCCAGGTGATTGGCATGGTCGGCCCGAATGGCTGCGGAAAAACCACCACCATGTTGATGATGGTCGGGCTGTTACAGCCTGACACCGGCTGGATTGACGTCGACGGGAACGTCGTCGTCAGCGCGGATCCGAGCCACGCCTTCTCGCAAACCCAGGCCGCCGCGGGCCGCGCCCTCATGGGCTGGATGCCGGACCAATTCGGCTCCTGGGATGCACTCACCACCGAAGAAATCCTCACCCGCTTCGCGAAAATCTACGGGCTCGCCAACCCGGCCGCCCGCGTGGCGGAAGTGATCGACGCATTCAACCTGCAAGAATTCAGCGGGCGCCGCATCCACACCCTCTCACGTGGGCAAAAACAGCGCCTCGGTTTCGCGCGCGCCCTGATTCACCGGCCGCGCTACCTGATCCTCGACGAACCCGCCAACGGGATGGACCCGCGCGCCCGCCGGGACCTGCGCACCTTCGTACGAACGTACGCGCAAACCGGCGCGGGCGTCGTGATCTCCTCCCACATCCTCACCGAACTTGACGATATGGTCGACGACGCCATCTTCATGCGCGCCGGCCGCCGAGTAGAAGCCGCCCCGCAGAGCCTCACCAACCGCTGGGACGTGACCGCCCTCAACCTCGACGCGTGGCGCGAGTTCACCCGCCACTTCGCACCCACCCAGGGAGTCACCTTCACCGACGACGCATTCACCGCGCCGTCGAACGAACTGGCAGGCGAGATCATCGCCCAAGCCTGCGCTGCCGGGGTGCGTTTCACCGGCGTCGCCCCCGCCCGCCACGACCTCGAATCCCGCTACCTGGCAATGGAGGAACAGTCATGAGTATGAAACGTCTCTGGCTCGTCACCCAGCTCGACTTTGCGAAACGGGTCCGCTCCAGTCGCTGGATGATCGGGCTGATCGTATGGGCCGCGATGCTGGCGCTGTTCATTGGCTTTGTGATGGTGGTATCGAGCGGACTCGAGACGGCGTGGAACAGCATCCCACCGCTGACGATGCTGTTCACGCTCGTCATCGCGATGGTGATCACCGGCACGTCCGGTTCCGCCGCGATTAACGGCGAACGCGCCGACGCGACCCTCGCGCTCCTACAGGCCACCCCGGCCCGCGGCAGTGAAATTGTGATCGGGAAAATCATTGCCGCGTGGCTGGCCGCGATGGGGGTTTACGGCGTCGGCGTGGGAGTTACCCTCGTATTCGCGCTCATCACCACCCCGGGCGTGTTCGGCTACTACGTCATTGCAGCGCTCGCTGGCGTATTCATGCTGCTGTGCGTGGCCGCAATCGGCGTCGGCTACTCCTCTCTCACCCCGCGCCCGGTCGGGGCCGCCACGATGCTCGTGCTCACCATCGGCTTCGCGCTCGTGGGCACGCCGATGGTACTCGGGATCCTCTCCCAGGCCACGGCCACGAGGGTAGAGTTCAACACCCACTACTGCTACGTGGCGTCCGACCCGTGGATGCAGGGGCCCGGCGACGGCGCAGCTGGCACTGGATCGGCGGGCGACGGCGCAGGCCCCGGCAGTCAGCCGGAACGCCAATGCGAACCGGGAACGGGATCAGTGGAGCTGCACCATAACGACCGGTATTGGGGAGTCTTGCTGGTTAACCCTGTGGTTGCCATCTCCGATGTGATGCCCGCCTCCGCGGAAGGTTGGGTGAGTACGCCGGATCCGGTCTTTGACCCCGAGGAGGGGGACTTCAAGAAGAGCGGTTACGTGATCGAACCGACCAATTCCCTTAACCGCGGTATAGCGCTGCTTAGGAATGGGGCATATGAGTCGCCCATCGTCGATGACATGACGGGCGAGCAGGTTTACGCCGGCTACGGCAAACCCCTGCCGGCCGTCATCCACACCGGGCGGTTCTGGCCCATCTCGCTCGGCCTGTACGCGCTGCTTGGCGCAGGTATGGCGACAGTCGCGATCCGGCGCACCAGCGTGCCACTGCGCAAACTTGGGCGCAGCGTGCGCGTGGCGTAAGGAGGCCACGCCAGCCCGTCTCGCTGCGGCGCGCAGGACAATATCTCGTTTCAGAAAGCGATAGCAAATGCTATCGCTTTCTGTTTTTTGGATATGTCTGCTGGGGAGGAAGGGCGGGGTGATGGGTGTGTGTGTGGG
>JAEWHO010000013.1 GCA_023387755.1 Actinomycetes bacterium
CCTTTGCATGGTGGGTGCTACCCCAAGCGATTTCCATCATGCTGTCCTTCGTTCCGGAGCAGTCTGCCAGCCTGATGGACGCACGCATGTACTTTACATTCTGTCTGCGCCTCATCAGCGTCTTTGCTTTGGCATTCCTCCTGCCCGTCGTGATGGTGGGCATTAATATGCTGGGTCTAATTTCAGGGAAGGGCTATTTGAAAGCCTGGCGTTGGGCAATCGTGCTTTCGGTTATCTTCGCGGCAGCGGCCTCACCCATGGGGGATCCGTGGTCATTAATGCTGTTGACCACGCCGCTGATCGTGTTGTACTTCGCCACCTGCGGTATCGCTGTCATCAACGACAAACGGCGCGCTAAGAAGCGCGCAACCCAGCAGGCTGCGCTCCAGGCCGAATACGGCGTCTAATGCCCAAACGTCGCCGCCGCAGGAACGGTGAGGGGGCGCCGGTCACCCCACCAGGGGCGGGCCATACCCAGGAGCAGGAACTTTCGCCAGCCGAGCGCTACGCCCGCTCACGCATGCAGCACACCCCAGCTGCTCTTTTCGCTCGTGAGCTACCCTTCCCACTGGATGATTTCCAACAGCGGGCTCTGCACTCGATCCAGGAAGGGCGCGGAGTCCTCGTGGCTGCGCCCACCGGCGCAGGTAAAACCGTCGTCGGCGAATTTGCCGCGTATTTGGCCCTGCAGCGGGGCATGCGCCTGATGTACACCACGCCGATTAAGGCACTGTCGAATCAGAAATACACCGATTTCTGCGCCCGCTGGGGCAGGGATAAAGTCGGTATTCTCACCGGCGACGTCACCATCAATCCGGACGCTCCTATCGTGGTCATGACCACTGAGGTATTGCGCAATATGCTCTACCGGGATGCGCGCGATCTCAGCCAGGTGCGTTACGTCGTCATGGATGAAGTGCACTATCTGGCGGACCGGTTCCGCGGCCCCGTATGGGAAGAAGTCATGATCCTTCTTCCCGAACGGGTACAGGTGATTTCTCTGTCGGCAACGGTGTCCAATGCCGAGGAATTCGGCGCCTGGCTGACCGAGCTGCGGGGAGAAACTGACGTGATCGTGAGTGAAACCCGCCCGGTGCCGCTGACCCAGCACATGTTGATTGGGCGGGAAATTCTGCCGCTTACCGCGCCGCGGGACCCATTGCGGGTTAATCCGGATATCTATCGGGCGCTTCCTGTCCGCGGGCGGCGCCCCCGCCGGTTCGGCCCGAACCGCGGCGAGGTCATACAGATGCTCGCCGAAGCCGAACTGCTCCCGGCGATCGTTTTTATTTTCTCCCGTCAGGGGTGTTCTGCGGCTGTGGACGAGCTGCTGATATCCGGCGTGCGGCTGACCACGCGGGCCCAAGCTGAGCAGATCGCTGCCATTGTAGAGGAACATTGCCAGAGCCTATCTGCCCTGGACCGCAGCGCAGTCGGTTACGAAACGTTCCTTGCGGCCGCGAAAGCCGGCATCGCCGCCCACCACGCCGGTATGCTGCCGATTTTTAAGGGCTGTGTTGAACATCTGTTTGCCGCGGGCCTGCTCAAAATCGTCTACGCAACCGAAACTCTGGCGCTCGGGATTAATATGCCCGCACGTTCCGTCGTGATCGACTCACTCATTAAGTGGGACGGAAGCGACCATCGGCTCCTGACCGCTGGCCAATACACCCAACTGACCGGGCGCGCTGGGCGGCGGGGGATTGACCTGCGCGGTCACGGTATCGTCACCTACGATCCGCGCATCGAACCGGAAGCAATTGTGGGTTTGGCATCCAAACGCACTTACCCACTGAATTCGGCGTTCCGACCCACGTACTCGATGGCGGTAAATCTGTTGTCGTGGCTGAGCCCCCGGCAAGCCGAGGGGATGATGGAGTCCTCCTTCGCGCAGTTCCAGATTGACCGCTCCGTGGCCGGCTTGGCCGCTCAGGTGCGTCGGGAGCGCGAGGCACTTAGCGGCTATCAGGAGGCCCTGCAGTGCACATGTGGTGATGTGGGGGAGTACTTTGAGTTGCGAGACCGGCTCACGACGGCGCAGAAACAGCGTCGTCAGCACACCCGCCAATGGCAGCGGCAGCAGGCGGTCGCTGACCTCGCAGCCGGCGATGTGATCGAGTACCGATTCGCACGACGCATCCATCGCGCGGTTGTGGTGGAAACCGTGTTTCGGGGCGCGCAAGGCACCGTTCTCACCCTCATTGACGACCGCGGCGCCATCCGGCACATGGCGGGTAGTGATTTTCCCCAGCCACCGCGCCACATCGGCAGTTTGAGGAAGATTGGCGGATGGCGCTCCCGGGCCCGACGAAAGGATATTGCGGCGCGACTGAACCGGGTTCGTGCCCAGGAGCAGGATCGCCAACAAGCCCCCACCAGCGCGGTCGATGAGAAGATTACTCACCTGCAACGCCAGCTCACCTCTCATCCGACGCACCAGTGCCCGCGCCGGGCCGATCATGAGCTGTGGGCGCATCGTACTCGGGATCTGCGCCGAAGTTTGGCGCGTCATGAGCAGCAGCTGCAGGAAAAAACAGACGGCTTAGGGGCGGCATTCCGGCGCATCTGCCGCTACCTGAACGCCCTTGGATACCTCCGGGACGATCAGCTCACCGAGCGGGGAGAATTACTGCGGCAGATCAATGCTGAAGCAGATCTGCTCATTGCGCACGTCATGATTGAAGGTGTGCTGCGGGGCTTGAGCGCCGTCGATGTGGCCGCCGCAGTCAGCGTACTGGTGTACGTTCCCAGGCGGAAAGAACCCCGCCGGAACCGACAGCTCCCCAAGCTCCTTGATCGCGCCGTGGGGCGGATTGAGCACATTGCTGAACAGTTACGGCTGGGGGAGGTCGAATATGGTATCGAGCCGCTGCGTCCGACTGATACCGGCCTAGTGGGTGCGATGCGGCTGTGGGCGCAGGGGGCCAGTTTGGATTCCACCTTGCGCGAAGCGGAGATGCCCGCCGGCGACTTTGTCCGCTGGGCAAAACAGTGCTTGGACGTTCTAGACCATATGCATCAGGCCGCGGTGGCCAGTGCAGACCAGGAACTCGTTCGGAGCACGGCTGGAGCTCGCCGACTATTGCGCCGCGGAATTGTGGCGTGGAGCGGACTGCCCGAATAGTTGGGGGCATATGCCACCTGACCGGACTGCCGCAGTAAACCCCCGAAGACCGGACGCATCAGTGATATGGATTGTGTGGGTCACGGTCAGTGAGGCAACCCAGTCCCCGCTCCGGTTGTGTGAGTAAGGGGCTCCCGGTAGCGTAGAGATTTCCGAGTAGTCGGTAATGAAGACCTGGGGCTCATTAGAAAACGCCATGTCGCCTCGGCACGGCGGTCCGAAGGGCCCCGGGTCTTTGTCGTTACCATGGGGGAGTGAAAGGACTGTTGGCGCATATCTGGCGTATGCCTGTAGCGATTGTTGCAGGCTTAGTCCTATATGAGTCCTTCCCACCGCGCGCCTGGTGGTGGGTAGCCCCAATCGCTGTGGCTCTGGCCCATATTGCACTGCAACGGACCCGGCCGGTAGGCGCATATGTGATCGCAACAAGCTGGGGTTTAGCGTTCTTCCTCCCCCTGCTGTGGTGGTCCACTATCTCGGTTGGCAGTTACCTTCCCTGGATTGCCTTGAGCCTGATGCAGTCTCTCTTTCTTGGTTTATACGGGGCGTTACGCGCCGTCGTCGTGGGACGACATTCCCCCGAGCGGATCTCGGGTTGGCGGGATGCCTGGGGGTCGGCATTGCTTTTTGTGACCATTGAAGCGCTCCGCTCGCGTGTGCCCTTTGGCGGCTTTGCGTGGGGGTTATTGGGGTACAGCCAGGTTGATTCGCCACTGCTGCGGCTCGCGCCCTACGGCTCCTCCACTCTTGTGGGAGCCGCAGTCGTGTTCACGGGTGTGCTACTCGCTCGGGTCGTCGACCCGCCTGGGGATCGCCCGGGGCGGTTTCTCGCTCGCACCCTGTACCTGCTCGGGGCTTGCGCGACCGTATTAAGTGCGGTGGTCGTGCCGCTTCCACGTATGACGACGGCGGGCTCCTTGAATATCGGAGCAGTGCAGGGCAATGTTCCGCGCCCACCCCTCGCCGATTTTGGCAGCCAGGCCCGCCAGGTGACCGCGAACCATCGCGATATCACGCTTCAGATGGTGAAGCAGACACCCTCGCTCGACCTAGTGATATGGCCTGAATCTTCCGCTGACCTGGATCCGCGCAGCGACGAGCTCGTCGCTGCTATGGTTCTTGACGCTACCCGCGCGGCCGGAGTGCCTGTGATGGTGGGAACCCAGCAGTTCGGGGAACGTACCCGTACGAATGAGCACGTGGTGTTTGTGGAATCCGGTGGCGAGCTCCAGCAGATTGGAGCCTACGTCAAACAACATCCGGTGCCATTTGGGGAGTATATTCCACTGCGCTCGGTACTAGAAAAGATCACTAGCGACGTCAATAAGGTGGGCACCGATATGGTGCCGGGAGATAAACCCGCAGTTATCGATATCCCATTAAAGAGTGGGGGAGTGCGGGCCGGTGACGTCATTTGTTTCGAAATCTCCGTGGAAGATATCGTCCGGCAGGCGGTGCGTTTGGGGGCCCAGATCCTGGTGGTGCCTACGAACAACGCCTCTTTTGGGGACTCCCAGGAGGCTGCCCAGCAGCTCATGATTGCGCGTTTTCGCGCTGCCGAACACGGTCGCTCGCTAGTGCAGGTATCTACGGTAGGTATGAGCGCATTTATTGATGCGCGTGGTCGAGTCATCGACCATACGCAACTGTGGACCCAGGATTATTTAGTTGGCTCACTACCGTTGTATAGTTCCATGACGCCGGCTGACCGGATAGGACCTCTGCCTATAGCCCTGGCTGCAGCTGGGGCGCTAGGGTGGTTGGTAGTCACGAGTAAAGGAGCAAGGCGTGCGCGCCGTCGTCGTCATTCCCACGTATAACGAACGCGAAAATCTCCCCGTTATCGTCCCGCAAATCCTGGAGCTCACCAGCGCTGATATTTTGGTGGTGGACGATAATTCCCCCGATGGTACCGGTGATTTAGCCGACGAGATGGCGGCTGAAAACCCCCGCGTCCACGCCCTGCACCGCCCCGGAAAACAAGGCTTGGGGCGGGCCTATGTGGCCGGGTTCGGCTGGGCTCTAGAACGTGACTACACTCACATGGTGGAGATGGATGCTGATTTATCCCACCGGCCCATCGACCTGCCTAAATTGCTGCTGCGCGCCGATAAGCCAGACCAGCCGGACCTGGTGATTGGCTCGCGTTGGGTCCGTGGGGGAGCGGTGGAGAATTGGCCTGCTAACCGCCTGGTGCTTTCACGCGGCTCGAACCTGTACGTGCGTATCCTTACCGGGGTGAAAGTGGCGGACGCGACTGCCGGCTTCCGGGTTTACCGGCGTGAAATCTTGGAGGCGATTGACCTGAGCGCGGTGGAATCGCTGGGGTATTCCTTCCAGGTTGATATGACGCTGCGCACCGAAGAGGCTGGCGGCACCATCGTTGAGGTTCCTATCACCTTCGTCGAGCGCACCCAGGGTGCCTCCAAGATGGATGGGGGAATCATTGGAGAGTCGGCTTTGCGTACGGCCCAGTGGGGTTTCCAGCGACGACGCCGCGCGCTACAGGCGGCGCTAGCGGGGCGCAAAGCCCGCTAGTATCGGGCCCGCGGCAAGGCGAATCCAGCACGTTCAAAACGCTGAGGTATGCGGCCGGCAAAATAAGCGTTGGGCATGCCGCCGAGTAAAATACCCGCTACACAAAGGACAATACCCGCCCAGGAAGGGCGGGTATTGTTCTACGGACTCCCAGCTGGATCGTCAGCCGGTGCGGCGGCGCAGTTTGCCAGCTCGCAGCAGCTCCAAGCGTTCGTCCAGCAGAATCTGTAACTCATCGACGCTGCGACGCTCCAGCAGCATATCCCAGTGGGTGCGCTGCGGTTTCTTCGGCTTATCGGGCTCGGGTCGATCGTGATCCTGCAGGACCGCTTCAGCACCACAGGCGCATTCCCACACCTGTGGAATCTCTGCCTGAGCGAACATCGGGACCTCAATAATGCGCTGGCAGTTCTCGCAGCTAAACCGGACGTTGACTCGATCAGCGAACTGGACGCCAACATCACTTTCCATACTGCGCGAGCCAAGGCTCATGCCTCGTAGGGCGCGCTCTGCCATATAACCTCCTCGGGGATGAACATGAGCCACTATACCGTAGTTCCGATAATATATATTATGATACTTGAGGGAAGGTAAACGCTGCCTACCGCTCGACCGGCTGCCCCTACCGGCTTTGAAGTTCCTCCCCTCTATCTCACCGATCCGCAATCCCTGCACGGTGCGTGCTGCGTGGTGAGTTAGCTTTCGTTACGTGTTTGCGGTGCTGCGCCCTGGTGCGGGCTGGCCGTGCTCGCACTAGGCTGCCTAAGGGTTATTAGTGGAAAGGTTCTTCGTGCTTAAACGTATTATCACCACAGCGCTGGCTGTGGTTGGACTTGCCGTGGGCGCTGGCTTTGCCTCCGGCCGTGAGGTTATCCAGTACTTCGTCTCTTTTGGAATCCCCGGGCTCATCGGTGCGGCTTTGGCAGCAGTGCTGTATGCCGTCATGTTTATGGTGGTACTACAGCTGGCTAGCTACTTCCGCGCCAGCGAGCATTCGGGGGTCTTTAACGCCGTCACCACGCCGATCCTGTCAAAGGCGCTCGATGTCTTTATCATCTTTACGCTGTTTTCTACTGGTTTCGTCATGATCGCCGGCGCAGGAGCCAACCTCAACCAGCAGTTTGGTGCGCCTGTCTGGTTTGGATCGCTGGTGATGGTCTTACTGGTAATCGTCGTCGGCATGCTAGATGTGAAGCGCGTCACCGAAGTGATTGGGGTGATTACACCACTCATCATTATCTTCATCGTCGCAGCCGGGGCTTACTCCTTCACCCATCCGCAGGGAAGTATTGCCGAAATCGCGCCCGTTGCCAGTGCCATCCCCTCCACTCTCCCCCACTGGCTCATCTCCTCGCTGAACTATGTAGCCATGGGGCTCGCTCTCGCAGTCTCCATGGCGATCGTGATGGGCGGGGCAATGCTCGACCCCCGTTCAGCCGGTCGGGGCGGCTTCCTCGGTGGCGCTCTTTACGGCGTACTGCTGTTGCTCACTACGTTCGCACTGTACTTCACGGTCAGCGACGTCGCTGATGCTCCTATGCCTATGTTGGAATTGGTCAACCATATCCACCCGGTTGCTGGCACCATTATGGCGGCGGTGATCTTCGGCATGATTTTCAATACCGCTATCGGGATGTATTACGCACTCGCCTCCCGCCTTGCACCCAATAACCCGCGCCGCTTTCGATTTACCATCATCGGGCTCACACTGGCGGGCTTCGTCGTAAGTTTTGTAGGCTTCGGCAATCTGGTCGGCTATCTTTTCCCGCTGATCGGCTACGTGGGCATCGGCATCTGCGGCGTCATCTTAGCTGGGTGGTTCAAGGTGCGGCCCTCGATTGTGGACGAGATTGAGCGGCGCACACGCATTCGCGCTCTATTTCGCAAAAAACTTGATGATTCGCTCCCCTATTCGGTGGCCGATGAACGTCGGCTAAGAATAGAGATCCGCAACTCAAACCTCGATAATGCTGAGCTGTGGCGGGATGTGAGCGAAGAGGTCGCCTCCGACCTTGAGGCTGAGGAGGCTCACTAACATCTCCAGTTATCGCGTACAGTAGCCCTGTGAGATTCCCAGATATTGACCCCGCAATCCATCTTGGTCCCCTCGATATTCACTGGTACGGGGTCATGTATCTGCTCGGGTTCATCGCCGGCTGGTATCTCGGCGTCGTGCGCGCCAAAAAACGCGGCTCGGGGTGGCTCCCGGACGACATTACTGATCTGGTACTCTTCGTCGCCATCGGAGTCATCGCCGGTGGACGCCTGGGATATCTACTGTTCTACGGACTGAATCAGGCACTTGCTGACCCGCTGTGGATCATCCGCCTGAACGAAGGTGGCATGTCCTTCCACGGCGGCCTGATTGGCGTTCTGCTAGCTATGTGGCTTTTTGCCCGCAGGCGTGGCCGTAACTTCTGGGACGTTACCGATTTCCTGGCGCCCCTGGTGCCGCTCGGGATCCTCTTTGGTCGGATCGGAAACTTTATCAATGGCGAGCTGTGGGGTAAGCCGACGTCGTTGCCCTGGGGGATTATCTTCCCCGACGCCGGCCCGCTTCCCCGCCACCCCTCCATGCTCTACGAGGGGCTTTTAGAGGGGCTAGTACTGTTCCTCATTTTGTGGTTCTTCTCCGCCCGCCGCCGACCCCGCTATGCGGTCTCCGCGCTATTCCTCCTGTGCTACGGGATATTCCGTTTCCTCATCGAATTCGTGCGCATTCCTGACGCCCAACTGGGGTATCTGGCTTTTGGGTGGCTCACCATGGGGCAGATTCTCACCATCCCGATGATCGTGATCGGTATCTGGCTGCTTCGCCACGCCTACGCGCATCCCACCTTCGCGCCGAGCGTGCGGCCAGGCAGTGAGGAATCCGACGACGCCGAGGCGCCTGCGGGCGAAACTGTCACGTTGTCCGCTGACATCGCTGAATCCGTCGATAAGGCTGATGACCGGTCTGCTGACAGTGACATGCCCGCGGACGAGGCTGATGCTGACGAGCCTGCAGATGACAGTGCCACGTCAGCGGGCGACTCTAAGGATCATGCCCGCTAGTCCTGCGCTGGTCTGCGATTACGCTGCTAGCCGGTGGTGCACCTCCTGCCCTCATATCGAGCAGCCCTACGCCGAGCAGCTGGCTGCTAAACAGGCCCGGACTGCGGCGGTATTGGCCGATATTGTCCCGCCCGAGCGCTGGTTGAGCCCGGTGGGTAGCGCCGTCGCCGGATTCCGTACCCGGGTGAAGATCGCGGTGGGCGGGAGCCATAACGATCCCCAGCTCGGATTCGTGGACGCCGACGGGCAGGTGCGAGATATTCGCCGGTGCCCGATACAGGACCCCGCAATCACCCGCGTATTGCCGAAGCTGGCGGCATTTATAGCGACGGCGCGCCTGCAGCCCTACGATATTGCCACGCGCCGCGGTGAGCTGAAATACCTGCTCATCACAACCACCAATGCCGGTATGATGGTGCGGTTCGTCTTGCGGTCCACCGAAGCAGAGGCGCGGATTCGCAAGTACCTGCCGGGCCTGCTGGAGGACTGTAGCGTCGTCACCCTCAATATCCTGCCCGAACATAAGGCCGTGACCGAGGGGGCCCGCGAGATCGTCCTCACGGATACGCCGTATCTGGCGATGCCACTCAGTACGCGCGAGCTGACTATCGCTCCCCAGAGTTTCACCCAAACCAATACGGCTGTAGCAGATCAGCTCTACCAAGCAGTAGCCGCTGCAGCCGATGCGCACAAACCCGAGCGTATCTATGACCTGTATTGCGGAGTGGGAGGCTTTGCCCTCCACCTGGCTCGCCCGGGGCGGCATATCACCGGGGTGGAGCTCTCACCCACTGCTATTGACGCCGCCCGTGAGTCGGCAACCCACTTACCCGCCGGGTGTCAGGTTGAATTTTTAGCCGACGACGCCCTGAATTGGGCGCAGGAACAAGCGCCGGCTGACATGGTCGTCGTCAATCCCCCGCGCCGCGGTATTGGCAGTGAGCTGGCAGCCTACCTCAACCGCACGGCCGGCACCGTTATCTACTCCAGCTGTTATCCGCGGAGCTTAGCGCGGGACCTCGCGGAACTATCGGAATTTCAGGTACTCTCGGCACAGATTTTTGATATGTTTCCACACACTAGCCACGTAGAGACGGTGTGTGTGCTGGCGCGCGCATAGTCACCAGGAGCCAGGTTCAACTAGAGGAACCATTGTCGTGACGGTGAGGTAGCAAAGGTATGTCAGCAGGAGCTGCGCTAGCCGACTATGTGTATAGGTCACGATTAAGAGTTAGGGTATCCTAATACGCAAAACCGGCTGGTGGGTCTGCTTATGCAGCCAGTGTCATGCGCAAGGAGTTTGGTTGTGTCCAATCCGTACATACTCTTCGATACCAGACTCGTTGCGCGCCGATGGGTAAGTACGAGCCTGTTGCGAGTGACCCTGCGCGGTGCGGAGCTCGCTAATATCGGAACAACCGGGCTCGACCAGCGGTTCAAACTTATTCCCTGTGATGCTCCGGTAGCTGACGCACTCCTACAAGCGGACAATTGGTACGGGTATTGGCGGGGCTTGGCTGATGAGCAGCGGCCACCTGTACGTACCTACACCTTCGTGGCTTTCCGTCCAGAAGTGGGCGAGGTTGACTTCGATGTAGCGATCCATGCGGACACCGCCGGGCCGGGAATGGATTTTTGTGCAAACGCTCCGCTCTACTCCCGCGCCCTCATCTGTGGTCCGTTGGGGTGTGTGCCCGGGCACGACCAGGTTGGACTCGCTTGGCTGCCGGACAATGATCAGCTCGACAGGGTCCTCATTGTCGCTGACGAGACTGCCCTGCCCGCGGCCCGCGCAATCCTGGCCTCCCTCCACTCTCACGTTAGTGGTGTGGCAATTATCGAGGTACCCCACGAAGGGGACTGCGCAAGTCTGCCTCGCCCCGTTGATGTTGAGCTGCACTGGTGTGTACGCAGCCGCGGTGAGACGGCACTAGACCACCTGCCGTTTCCGGTCAGCAGCGACGCACCGGTAGAACTTACCGAAGAGCCGTACTGGTATGAGGCGGAGGCAGGTAGCTTCAGCGGCTGGGTGGCCGGTGAAAGCCACTGGGTAGCACATATTCGCCGGGCTGCTAAGAACGCGGGGATACCCCGCGAGCATATGTCATTTATGGGGTATTGGCGTAATGACGCTCCCGGCGGATAATGGGCCCAGCCACCGTCGCAACACAGCCGACGCTGCTACTAGAGCGCTCGCTAGCCAAGCCAGGTCCGCGCGCCAGCGCGGAGTGTGGTTTACTCCGGCTTCTCGTCAGGCACATTGCCCAATTCTGCACCAATGGTGGTGTCCTCACCGTGGCCGGTGTGGACCACCGTCTCGGGCGGCAGTGTGAAGAGCCGCTCGCGAATCGAACGCACAATCGTGGGATAGTCGGAAAACGACCGGCCGGTTGCGCCCGGTCCACCCTTAAATAGCGTGTCTCCAGTAAAGACGCAGCCGAGTTTGGGTGCATACAGGCACACGGCCCCCGGAGCATGGCCGGGTGTATGCAGAACCGTTAATTCGACGTCGCCAATATGGAGCACCTGGTTATCTTTCACGTAGGCGTCCACCTGTTCACCCGGGTGGGTGAGGGCAAAGAGTTCCTCATCATCCGGGTGCATCATGATAGGCGCATCCGCTAATTCACGTAACTCCAAGACGGCGTCCACGTGATCTGAATGGGCGTGAGTGAGGACGATCGCCATCACCTCCCGCTCCCCCACCGCATCCATAATCGCCTTCGCATCATGGGGAGCGTCCAAGACGATGCAGGCCTCGTCGTCGCCGATAATCCACACGTTATTATCGACGTCCCACACACCCCCATCGAGTTCGAAGGTGCCTTCGGTTACCAGGTGGTCAATGCGAATCATGTCAGCTCCACAACACTGCGCAGGACGGTTCCCTGCTTCATCTTGTCAAAGGCCGCCTCGATCTCATCGAGACTAATACGTTCACTCACGAACTGTTCCAGATCGAGCCGGCCCTGCTGGAATAGGTCGATATACAGCGGGAAGTCACGCTCGGGTAGGCAATCGCCATACCAGCTAGACTTCAGCGCACCACCCCGGCCAAATACGTCTGCCAGCGGCAGTTCCAGCTTCATCTCCGGCGTGGGGACGCCCACGAGCACGACGGTGCCGGCCAGATCGCGGGCATAAAACGCCGTCTGGTAGGTCTGCGGAATCCCCACTGCGTCCACCACCACGTCCGCGCCGAAGCTATCGGTCAGTCCGCGAATGGCCTCGACTGGGTCCGTGGAGGAAGAATCAACCGTGTGGGTGGCGCCGCAGGCTTTGGCTTTCTCAAGTTTGGCGGCGTCGACGTCGACGGCAATGATCCGGGCGGCACCGGCTAAACGGGCCCCCATAATGGCCGCGCAACCGACCCCACCACAGCCGATCACGGCGACGGAATCCCCGCGCCCCACTCCCCCGGTATTAACGGCCGCTCCCAGGCCTGCCATAACGCCGCATCCGAGCAGCCCCGCCACGGCCGGATCGACCTTAGCAACCTTCGTACACTGCAACTCATGTACGAGGGTTTTATCGCAGAACGCGCCGATGCCCAGGGCCGGCGTTAGTTCGGTGTCATCCTCCAGCGTCATCGCTGTGCTGGCATTAAAGGTGGCAAAGCAATACCAGGGCTCACCGCGGCGGCAGGCGCGGCAGTCACCACAGATCGCTCGCCAGTTGAGGATCACAAAGTCCCCCTCAGCGACGTGAGTAACCTGCTCCCCTACACGTTCCACGATGCCGGCAGCCTCGTGACCGAGCAGGTACGGATAATCATCCCCTACCCCGCCTTCGCGATAGTGGAAATCGGTATGGCAAACCCCGCAGGCCAAAATACGCACGATCACGTCACGCTCTTGCGGATCTGGAATACAAATTGTGGTCAGTTCGACCGGTGCACCTTTACTGCGGGCGATAACGCCGCGAACCTTTTCCATGACGCCCCTTTGCTGTGTACTTGCTTTCACTGTATCGGGGGTGCGGGTGGCACCGCCACATAATCGAAAAACGGCGATAGTCTGGCCGCATGAGACTCGGTATTGACTATGGCACCACCCGGATCGTGGTAGCGAATGTGGACCGCGGCAACTATCCGGTGATGCAGTTCGACGATACGGAAGGGGATGCACACGCGTATCTGCCGAGTCTGATAGCTGAGCGGGACGGCACCCTGCTCTTCGGTTTCCAAGCCGAGGCCGCTGCCCGCGCGGGCGCGCCTGTCCTGCGCTCCCTGAAACGCCGTTTCGCCTCCCCCACCACTACCGAGGCCACCTCGGTTCGGATCGGTTCGGTGACGACGACGGTAGCCGAACTACTCACCGCCCAACTGCGCTATGTGGCCGAGAAAATCCGCGCCCAGCACGGGGATGAACCGCTAGAAGCAATGATTTCGGTGCCCGCCCATGCTTATTGCGGGCAGCGCTTGCTGACCCTGGGGGCCTTCCAACGGGCCGGGTTTACTGTGCTCGGGATCATGAATGAGCCGAGCGCAGCCGGGATCGAGTACGCGCACCGCCATGCCAAGACGCTCACCGCCCAGCGCACCCGCGTCGTCGTCTTTGATTTTGGGGGTGGCACCTTCGATTCCTCGGTGGTTGATATTTCCGACGACGGCCATGACGTCATCGCCACGCGCGGCAATAATCAGCTCGGCGGGGATGATATTGATCTGGCAATCTTCGAGTACTGCCTGCGCGAAGCTGATCTGGATGAGTCCCAGCTTTCCCCCGCCCAATGGTGGGACGCATACGAGCAGGTGCGGTTAGCTAAAGAGGCTCTCAGCCCGCAGAGTCGACGCTTTATTGCCGATATGCCAAACGGCCCGGTAGTGGCGCCAGTGGCTGATATTTATGCGGCGAGCGCGGGTATTGTCGAGCAGACGTTAGCGACGATGGCGCCGCTCTTGGCCGAAGATAGGGGGGATGAGCCGACCGCGGATACTGCGGTGCCAGCCGATGTTGCAGGTATCTACCTGGTGGGAGGGGCAAGCCAGTACCCTGCGGTGGCCCGCGCATTGCGCGCCAGCTTTGGCCGCCGGGTGCGCCGCTCCCCCTATCCCGCCGCCTCAACCGCGATTGGATTGGCTATTGTGGCGGACCCTGATAGCACTGTGCAGGTGCGGGACACCCTCTCGCGCGGCGTCGGCGTCTTCCGGGAGGAAGAAAGCGGGGCAGTCACGACTTTCGACCCCATCTTCACCCCCACCGAACCATCGCGGACGTCCGTGACCCGCACCTACCGACCCGCGCACACAATCGGCCACTACCGCTTTGTTGAGTACACCTCCCTGGACGCTGACGGCACTCCGCGCGGGGATGTGATCCCGCTGGCCGAGGTGCGGATGCCCTTTACCCGCGAATTACAGGAGCGATACTCAGCCAAGCAGCTGCGCCAGCTACCGGTAGAACCATTGGTGCATGGGCCGCTGATCGAAGAGACCTGCCAGATGGATGCGATGACCGGTGACTTCAGCGTCACCATCACCGACCGCGATACCGGTTTTACCTTGCGGGAACAGCGATAGGCTCGCCTACGCTTGAGAGAATGCCTGTACCAGCGTGGTGCCGATTCGGGCGACGGCGAAGTCCCTCCCCTCCAGAATCCCGCCGGAGACCGCATTAAAGTGCAGCGCAATAAGCGAATCGGCCAGATCCTCTGGATCGACCGTGAGAGTTTTCCCCTCCGCGTGCACCGCCCGCTCAATGAGCGCAGCCACCTGCCTGCGTAACGTCTGCCGTACCATCCCGTAGGCGCCGCGCAGGTCTGGCCGACGTAGTGCGGACAGGCGCGCCTCCAACTCGATATGGTGCAGGACCTGCAAATCGGCCCGGAGCGCTTGGAAGAGCTGACCGACAGCGGCAAAAACATCTTGCTCGCGCACTGAAAGATCGGCGGCGTCAACGGTAGCAATAATGCGCTCAACAATATGGTGCACGGCGGCCTCGAAGGCTTCCTCTTTAGAGGAGAAATTCGAATAGAAGGCACCGCGGGTAAATCCGGCGGCTCGGGTGAGATCCTCGACGGTGGCACCAGCCAAGCCTTTGGTGGCAAAAACTTCAGCTGCGGCATCGAGGAGTCTGCCGCGCGTATTTTCGCGGCTGCGGATATCTCGCCTATCGGCATCGGTGGATAAAGTGTCCGATTCCACGCCGGTAACGTTGCTGTTGTCCGAGGGGAGCGTCATACTGGATACAATAACGTATTGAATACAAGAACGTCTTGAAATGAGGGAATGTGTCCGCAGGACTACATCGACTCGGTAGATTCGCCACCACCCACCCATGGGTGGTCATCGGCGGGTGGATCGCCGTGCTCTGCTCACTCATTGGTGGCGTTGTGCTCGCCGGCGGCCAGCTGAAAGACTCCTTCGAAATCCCCGGCACGGAAGCCCAAGAAGGGCTCCACATCCTGCACGACCGCTTCCCCGAACTCGCCGGCGCTAGCGGACAGATCCTTTTTTCCGCCCCCGAAGGCGAACAGATTACCGCCTATTCCAGCGCCATCGATAAGACGATTGCCGCCGTCAAAGACGTCGATGAAGTCATGATGGTGACCGCCCCCCTCGGGGATGACACCACTCCTTCCACCGTTTCCGACGACGGGCGCTACGCCCTCGCGAACGTACAGCTGACTAAAGCGCTGGACGAGATCTCTCCCGACACCCTCCAGACCTTGCGGGACATGGCCCACAGTGATCCCCAGGGCCTGACTGTGAACGTCGGAGGGCCGATGTTCCAACAGACCTCGGTGGGCATCACCATTGTTGAAGTTATTGGCGTGGTGCTGGCCCTCGTAGTCTTGGCTGTTACCTTCCGATCCGTCCTGGCAGCCGGTATCCCGATTGCGATCGCGCTTATTGGCGTGGCCATCTCTATGGGCATCATGTTGATGATGGCTCGTTTTATGGCGATATCATCTACTGCGCCCACCCTGGCACTCATGTTAGGGATCGCCGTCGGGATTGACTACGCCCTCTTTATCGTTTCTCGCCATCGGCAGCAATTAGCCGATGGTATGGACGTGCGTGACTCTGCGGCACGCGCTACCGCGACATCTGGGGGCGCCGTCATGTTTGCCGGCGGCACGGTGATTATCGCCTTGCTGGGGCTATATGTCACTAATATCCCCTTCCTTGCGGTCATGGGGTTGACGGCGGCCATTGCAGTAGCAATGTCGGTCTTTATCGCCGTGTCGATGATCCCGGCGATCTTGTCCCTCCTCGGCGAACGTCTGCGGCCCAAGGCAGGCACTCGCGCGCACGAGGTGTCCCGAAGCGCCGAGGGCCGTACCCGGGCAACGATGTCTGACTGGTGGGTAACCAAAGTGACCCGCCATCCGCTCATGATGATGGCCTGCAGCTTGGCGGCAGTGGCTGCTCTCGCCATCCCGGCGCGCGGATTAGCCCTCGCCTTGCCCGGTAATGATACGGCCGACGAAGGCAGCCAAGAACGCGTGACCTATGAGAAGATCGCCGAGGTCTATGGGCCGGGTGTCAACGACCCACTCCTACTCACCATGGGAATCCTGCAATCCCGTGACCCCCTCACCCTCATGGACAATATCGCCGACGCCGTACGGGAAGTCCCCGGGGTCGATGACGTCAAGATGGCCACCCCCAACCGCACGGCCGATATTGGCGTGGTCATTATTATCCCCGAGACGAAGCAGTCCGATCCTGCCACCGCTGAACTAGTTAATGATCTGCGCTTGCGGGCCAGCGGCTGGGAGGCAGAATTCGGCGTCCAGGATATTCGCGTCACCGGTCAGACCGCTGCCGGAATTGACATTTCACAGCGCCTATCCGATGCCCTCGTGCCTTTCGGGATCGTCGTCGTCGGACTCTCTCTCATCTTGCTCACGCTCGTCTTCCGTTCCCTGTGGGTACCCCTGAAAGCGACCGTCGGTTATCTCGGTTCAGTCTTGGCCGCCTTCGGGGCGGTAGCCCTGGTATTCGAATACGGTTGGTTCAACGATGCCCTCAATATCGGCGTCATCGGGCCGGTCATTTCCTTTATGCCGGTGATCCTCATGGGGGTGCTCTTCGGACTTGCCA
This sequence comes from Actinomycetes bacterium, assembly GCA_023387755.1. GTDB lineage: Bacteria > Actinomycetota > Actinomycetes > Actinomycetales > Actinomycetaceae > Bowdeniella. The sequence continues at coordinate 16,767 of JAEWHO010000013.1, forward strand.
TGGACTACGAGGTCTTCCTCGTCACCCGTATGCGGGAAGACTACGTACACAGTGGTAACGCCCGTGAATCGGTGCGGACCGGATTCTCTGCCTCCGCCCGCGTCGTGACCGCGGCGGCACTGATTATGATCGTCGTCTTCGTATTCTTCGTCCCCGAGGGGAGCTTCTACGTACAGCCTATTGCGCTGGGCCTGGCGGTCGGGGTGGCAGTCGACGCATTCTTAGTGCGAATGACGCTGGTCCCGGCGGTCATGACTCTGCTGGGACGGCGTGCCTGGCACCTACCCGCGTGGCTATCGTCTCGCCTGCCCCACCTGGACGTCGAAGGAGAGTCCCTCGAAAAACGCGTCCGCCATGCGCAATGGGAAGAAGAACATGGGCGTAGTGCAATTAGAGCTGAACATATCAGCCTGCGTGATTCGCGTGGCTGGCTTTACCGGGATGTCAATATGATCGTGCCGGCCGGAGCCCGCGCCGTCGTCGTCATACCTGAACCTCTCCCGCGCCGAGCGCTTGCCGCCACGCTGGCCGGGCGCACCCAGCCCGATTCTGGAGAGCTGATTATTAATGGGCATGTTTTCCCGACCGAGGCCGGTGCTGTGCGCACCAGCAGCGAGCTAGCGGTTGGTTCACTGCCCGTCGAACACGGGCTCGACACTAACGTGCGCCTGCTCATTATGGATTGCGGTCCAGGTGACCGACTGGATCGGCTATCAGATATACCCGATCGCCCGGACCTGACTGTCCTAGTGTTAACTCACGCCGAGGCAGACCTGCCCGGCTTTACCCCTTTGACCATCACCATGCGTGAGGAGGTCGCCGTATGAAACGCCGCACCCTCGTAGCCCTCATCAGCGCTATCGTGCTGCCGATGCTGGCCAGTTTGATTCTTGTGACTGGTCTAGCCGACCGCCCCGAACGACTCAACCAGCTTCCGGCCGCGATCGTAAACCTGGATGAGGGCACCACTATGACCGTGGACGGGAAGGAGCAGTTTGTACCCTTTGGCCGCCTAGTCGCTGCCGAGCTGGTCTCGCCTACCGGGGCTCAGGAACAGCAAGATAACCTCGACTGGGAACTCATCGGCGCCGATAAGGCGAAGGAAGGATTACAAAACGGCGATTATTACGCCGTATTGACCATCCCCGCCACCTTCTCCTCGACCCTGGCAACTATCGGTACGGCCGACGCAAAACCGGCAGTCATTTCGGTACAGTCCAATGATTCGGCCTCTGCCGTGATGGGGCGTATATCGCAGGCGGTCGCTCGCGCTGCCACCGCCCGGGTGAGCGACGAATTAACGAACACCTTGCTAGACCAGATCTACCTCGGCTTCGATCAGATGGGGGAAGGGCTAGATAAGGCCGCCGATGGTTCGGCGCGATTATCCGACGGCGCGGGCCAGCTCGCTGACGGTAGCTCAGCCGCCCGCGATGGAGCCGGGCAGCTGGCTGAGGGGACCGGCAAACTTGCTGCTGGAGCGGGCCAGGTAGCCGATGGCACTGGCGCCTTGCGTGATGGGACCAACCGTGCGGCGAACGGCGTCGGCGAACTATCTGCTGGGGCGCATAAACTTGCGGCAGGCTCGCGCAGCGCTGCTCAGGGAGCCGGTGAATTGGCGGCCGGCAACGACAAGATAGCTGACGGTGCCCGGCAACTGGCGGATGGTACCGCCGCGGTAAAGGCCGAGCTGCAGGCTTTACCCCCGCAGGTGCGGGCGCTGCTTGATGGCTCGGCTGATCTGAGCCAACTTGATCGGGTATTGGCGCTCCTCGAACCTTTGCCGGGCAAGATCGACGCGATGATCGATCCGGCTGAGGCCGAACGAGTTCTGACCGCAGCGCTCACCGCCTTACAAAAAGCACAACCGAGCCTCACCGAGTTGGCAGCCCAAGCTCGCCACAGCGCCGAGCGTATGCGGGAATTGGCCGCGCTGCTGGAAGATTTCGCCCATACGCCCGGGAGCAGTATTGAGGATCTGCGCAAAGCCCTGGAAGGTTTTAACGCTAAGGTGTTACAGGACCTGGTTAAGCGGTGTGAGGCCTCTGGTGCGAACCCCGAATTCTGCGCGGATTTGAAACAACAGGTGGAAGCAATCTCAGCAATCGCGAATAACCCACAGATCCAGAAGCTTATGAAGCAACTGACCACCCTGCTGGATAAACTCGACCCGGGTGCCAAGGATCTGATCGGTTTGATTAAGGGGGATGGCACCACGCCGGGCCTTGCACAGCGGCTAGATGATCTGGCGACCATGCTGGTTGGTGCCGATGGTAAGGGTGGAGTGATCGGAACGCTGACCACCACGATCACCGACTTGCAAAAGCTGGTTGATGCCCTCGGTGGCCCTACCGGAGTGGTCACGTCGCTGCGCGAGTTACACCAACTACTGGTCGGGACTAACGGGCATGATGGACTCATCACGATGCTGCGTGCCGCCCTACCCCAACTCCCCCAGTTCTACCACGGCATGTTGGCACTGGCAGATGGCACTCAGCAGCTTGCCGCTGGCAGTGCCGCGGCGGCAGCGGGAGCACATCGTCTGGCGGATGGTACAAGTGCGCTGGCTGGCGGAAATGCGAAACTTGCCGAGGGGGCGGGGCAAGCAGCCCTGGGCTTACAAGCCCTGGCGCAGGGTGCCGGTTCGCTCGACGACGGGGCTCGCCGACTCGCGGCGGGAAGCCGCGCTGCCCACACCGGGGCACAGGAACTAGCTGGCGGGCTGGTGCGGCTCTCGGATGGGGCCATCCAGCTAGCAGACGGTTCCAATGAGCTAGCTGCTGGATTAGCCGATGCGGCTGGGCAGGTACCGCGCTACACGGATGCAGAAAAGGATCGCATCGCCTCTATGGGGGCTAAACCCATCACTGTCGCGGATGCACGTATGAACCCGCAAAATTCATTGTCGGCTTCCTCCCTGGCTCCCTTCGCGCCGCTCATGTTGTGGCTCGGGGCCGTGGCGGCCTTCCTGATTCTGCCTGCAGTGCCCAAGCGGGCGCGCTCCGGCGCGATGAGCACTCGCCTAGCCGCCTGGCAGGGGTTGCGCCCGGGCCTGGTTGTGGGCGCACTGCAGGGACTCTTGGTGGCCGCGCTTCTCCCGCTGTTGGGGGTTCACCCCGTCTCGGCATCCGGTGCCATTATCAGTCTTATGGTGATCGGCGCGGCCTGTGCGGCGATTGTGCAGGCCTTCCAGGTAGTGGCGGGTTCACGGCTCGGAAGTGTGCTGGCCTTGCTGTTCCTGGTGGTACAGGGCGTTGCTCTTGGGCTGGTGTTGCCCTGGCAGAGTGCGCCCGGTGCCGTTCAGATACTCAACGGGGCACTCCCGGTGGGGGCAGGAGCTCAAGCAGTGAGGGCTTCCTTGATGCCGGGTATGGGCAGCGTATGGCCTGGTTTGGTTCTGGTGGCATTGTGGGCGGCAGTTGCATTTGTCGTGACGACCGTGTCGATTGGCCGGCGGCAGACGATCACACCCGACGAGATCCGAATGGCGGTTGCGCGTTAGCGGGCTACGAATTCGAGGACTGCACACCAGGTAGCGGCCAACGTCAAGGGGTCGATCTGCTCGGTATTGAGCACCGTGGCTGTGGCGGGGCGTGATTCTTCAGGGGAAAGGATGCGCCCCGCCATGGCAGCATGTGCTCCGGCCATACCCAACGTTGGCAAAGGGTAGTCCGGGCCGGTAGCCACCGTAATATCGAAAACCTTGGCCAGCTCAGAACAGGAGATTTGCGTCGGGCCCGGCAAACCAGTGATGTCAATAAGGAGGTTGTGCAGGCAGCCACCGCCCAAGATATGTCGCACCAACAGCGCCTCAGTTCCGACGACATCCCCGTGTGAACCAGGCCCAAAGATCACCGGCACGTCAAGATGCGCTGCCGGGCGCGATCCCATCACCACGACGACGTCGCACAGCCCGCGAATAGCCGCAATTTCAGCACTGATATCGTCCGGATCGGATTCATTCCGATAACTCGTGGGCATGGAGAGGGCATGGGCATCAATCGCGTCGACCGCCGTCATAAGTGCGGCCCAGGTGGTCCGGTCCGGAATATCACCGAGAATCCCGACGCGCCCGATTGACCGAGAGCGTTGACGCAGCCCACTCGCGTACCATCCCGCAGCAGTCAGCCAGAGCTGTTCATGCTCCTGCCGGCTAATGGACAGGAGTGACCCGACAAACGGCACCGTTACGCTCCTGCAGCGCGGCGTGCAGCTCGGCGGGCCGCTAGTTCATCAATGTGGGTAATGGCGTCGTCGGCGCGATCGGTGGGGAATTCAGCCAGCGATCCTTCCACCTCGCGCCATACCCGGCCCACCGCAATCCCGAATACGCCCTGTCCGCCCTGGACGAGGTCGATAACTTCATCGGGTGAGGTGCATTCGTAAACTGAGGCACCGTCAGACATGAGAGTGATCTGAGCGAGATCTTCGACGCCACGCTCATGGAGGAAGGTGATAGCGGTACGAATCTGTTGCAGCGTGACGCCGGTGTCCAGAAGGCGCTTGACCACTTTGAGGACGAGGATATCCCGAAAAGAATAGAGGCGTTGTGAGCCGGAACCGCGAGCTCCCCGGATAGAGGGCTCAACTAGACCGGTGCGGGCCCAATAATCGAGCTGGCGATAGGTGATACCGGCAGCCTTACAAGCGACGGGGCCGCGATAGCCGGTTTGCACGTCGAGATCGGGTAGCTCGTCACCGAAGAGCATTCCTTGGGCGCGCTGCGGGGCAGCTGCTGCCTGCTCATGTGCACTAGACACGTTCACTCCGATCTCACGGCTGGTTACCTGCTCTTAACGGTACGGCCTAGGGCTTCTGAATTCAACGATCCCCACACTCGACACGCCGAGGTTGTAAGCAAACTGTAACCTTCAAGTCAAAGGTGAAGGTCTGCGTGTTAGCGGGACAGCTGGTCTCCCACCGCAGTGAGGGTCATATCGGCGGCGAGCCGGGCCAGCGCACCGGCTAGTTCAGATGCCTGTGCTTCCGCGCGTTCTTGCGCTATAGCCTGGCGCCCTGCACGCAGGGGAGCAACAGCCTGGGTGACAAGCCCGGCACTGCGGGCACACGCTTGGCTGAGATGGTGCAGGTGGCGTGGCTCAATACCCGCACGCCCCAACTCGATCACTGCGGTCACGACGTCAATACTGCGCACGTGGTAGCGGCCCTTCGCATCAGGTTTGATGAGACCACTGGCAGCGATATCGTCAATAAGCTGCAGCTCAGCTCCGGAAAGTTCGGCCAGCTCCCGGCGTCCCACTCGTTCTGAACCGGTGCGGCTTACGAGGCGGCCAGCTACCGAGACGACGCGTGCCGTAGGGAGTTCTTCAACTTCCCGGCCTGCATCCAGCTCAGCTAGCATCTCCGCAATATGACGCAGGGGACGGAAGTGATCGCGCTGTTGAATGAGCGCGTAGCGCACGCGGTGGAGATCTGCCTGGGAAAACTTACGGTACCCACTCGCAGTCCGATGCGGACGGACGAGCCCTTCTTGCTCCATGAACCGCAACCGAGAATTCTTCATCGAGGGGAATTCTGGGCGCAGAGCAGCCACCGCTTCTCCAATATTCATAACCGGCTCATGCGATTGGTCGAAAGGCCAGTAGCCGGTCTCATCCTGTGGAGATGATGAGGGACGGCGAGCTGAGGTCACTGGGCGCCGTCCTGGGCGGGGCGGTTCGGCGACCCATGGAAGGTCATCCGGTACTTCCCGATTTGGACTTCGTCGCCGTCGTGAAGTTCTGTAGCGTCAATACGCTCACGGTTGATATAGGTGCCGTTGAGCGAACCAATATCGCGGACTCGGAACGTAGCACCTATCTTTTCAAATACACAATGCTTGCGTGAGACGGTCACGTCGTCGAGGAAAATATCAGAAGCCGGATGCCGCCCGGCGGTAGTTGACTCGGCATCGAGCAGGAAACGAGCTCCCCGGTTGGGCCCCCGCTGCACGATGAGAAGAGCGGAGTTAGCGGGCAGGGCCGCGATGACATCCTGCGCATCCGCAGTAACTCCCAGATCACGCTCGGCCATTTCGTCAGTTGAACCGATAGCCCCAAACTGAGCAGTCGAGGTGGGATCCTCACGATGGTTCGGGGTGTCAATCATGCAGGTGCTCACTTTCACTGGTACGTGACCGGGCCGTCTAACTATTATCCTCAGGTTTAGCGTATTCCAAAACCGGCGCGGATCGCACCGACTTGATGACTACCTTGTCTCGACTGGTGATCTCGGGTTTGAGTCCCGCATTGCGTAGGGAGGCCAGCGCCCCACCCGGAATTTCCAAGGCGGCCGCAAGTTTTTGGCCATCACCGATAGCGTTAAAAGTGTAGGGCTGTTCCAAAGTGACACCGTCCACCACCAGCGCCCCGTCACTGTCTCGCCGGAACCAGCTGTTGGTGGCGAGGCGTATCTGATTGACTTCCACTGCCTCGGCTCCGGCGTTGCGCAGCTCCTCCAGAATACTCACCATCATCTGCGCGGTTATAGTCCCACTTACGTCCGTAACGGTCAGAGAAATGCCAGGCCCTTCCACTGCTACAGTGCCCGCTAGTACCGCTCGAGCGTGGGCTAGTTCGGCGGCAGCTTGTTCCGCTGCTTCTTGGTCTTGCACTCCCGAGTTGAGATCATCGAGGCGCTGCTGCAGAACTCGCCCCTCTGAGGCGAGCTCTTCATTGCGCCGCCCGAGTTCATCGAGCAGGCGCACGAGGTCATCCTGGCGCATATTGGCAATCCCGTCAGCAGGCTGCTGGCGCACTTGGGTGATGACACCAAATCCCAAGAGGGCACACAAACCAACGACTACGACCGAACTCCCTTTCAGGAGCTGGCGCATACTCGGTGGACTTTTGTGCTGTTCGCGACGTGAGGGTGGTGGAGGCGGTACCGACATTGTTACGCCTTAAATACGTGGCGGCGGATGGAGGCTGCATTGGCAAAGATGCGAATGCCTAAAACAACGATGATGGCAGTTTGTAGCTGTGAACCGACGCCGAGCTTATCCCCCAGCCACACGATGAGGGCGGCAATTAAGACGTTAAATACCAGAGAGGTCACAAATACGCGATCGTCATAGACATCGTCGAGCCGGGCTCGCAGGGCCCCAAAAAGCGCGTCCATAGCGGCCACAACCGCGATTGGTAGATAAGGCTGCACCCCCACGGGCACGGTGGGTTGAAACCACAGACCCATTCCGATCCCGATAATCAGCCCGATAATCGCGTACATAACTCTCCTTTCTTAACGCTCTACTCTGTCATAAACGGCGAGATTACTTCACCGCTGTGGGGTCGCGGTCTACAGGGGCGATATACCGTAAAACGGTGATTGGGGCTGGTGGTAACTCCAGAGCATCGCGGGTGTGAATCTCGACGGTGACGCCATAGGCTTCCCGCAGGCCTGCCAAATGCGCTGATCCACGTTGACGCGCAAATTCGGCCATCAACATCGCCGGATCACCGATGGCATTGATGCTGTACGGCGGTGTGAGTGGTTTGAGATTGACTTGTACCGCTTGGCCGGCGGTGCGCACGGCAGTGGTCGGACCGATCCGTTCTCCGTTGACGGCGATCGCTTCAGCTCCAGCAGCCCACAGAGAGTTGATGACGAGTTGGAAATCAAAATCTCGGAGCTTGCCTTCAGTATTGTCTATGTGGGTATCGTCAATCTCAATCTCAATACCGGGGCCGGTGACCCTGAATACGCCCGCTGCCCCACCGGCCTGCCGCTGGGCATCCTGTTGAAGTGAGGTCTCTGGCAGACTAATGGTGCGCAGAGTTTCGATCTTCTCGGCCAGTGCCGCATTGTTCCGCAAATGAGAGTCCAGAAGATCGGTTTGTGCCGAAATCCTCTTCTCTAAACTGGCACGCGCATGAGTGGCGCCCGCAGAAGGGACGCGGAGCCACTGAATGGCCCACACCACCGTTATCCCCAGAACGATACTGGAAAGCAATACGAGAGCTTTATGCCAAGGGGCGTAGGGACGTTCTCGGGCGGCGCGAGAGTAGCCCGCATCGATCGGGGATTCGAGGAGTTTACGCAGAACGCCTCCAGAAACCGACGTGTTAGCAGCTGCAGCCGACTGCCAGCTCGTAGGCGACATAGTCCTCCTCCCCTAATATCCCCTTCAGTTTACTGGATAGATGCCCCGCAGGAACGTGAGTGCCGGTAACCCGTAATTTAGCCTCAGAACCCCATGATTTAGTGGAACGCGGATCACGTTTCCCAATAAAATACGGCCGACGCTCGACCTTCTATCAGCACTACGCGAGTATGGAAGATCTCCTGCTCGATCTGGTCAGTAGCCGGTTCACAGAGACAGGTATTGTTGATTTTCCGCTGGATCAAACGGACTTCACTGCGCCAAACCCTCCCGACTTTGTGGTGCGACTGGCAAAGTACGTCACCAGTCGCACGACAATCTACTGGGACCGCGTGCCAGTGTCGGGGCGGCATTCGCTCATGATGCAATTTATGGACAGCATGTGCTCAGTCTTCTCTCGCATCGCCGAAGATCCCAATTCAGCCCTGCGGGCCGATACCCACTCCTTGCGCATCTCCGCCCTAGCCGGTGCGGCCACGGGCGTTGTCTCGCATTGGCTGCGGGACGATAACCCCGGTGATGCCCAAGAGCTTGCCGAATGGCTCTGGCTGCTTATCCGCACCGCATACCTGTCAGGCAATGATGTAGAAGGATATTCGCGCGCATTAGGCGGGTGATCTCTACGCCCAGGAGGGAGCTCGCCTTACTGCGAGCTCCCTCCTGTTACTGCGGGCCCTAAACGCCGGCCCGTCCATGCTTGGCTTGGATACGCAGTGCCCGCACCAACTGGTCCCGTCCTTCCACAATGCATCGGCGCAATGCTGGTGGATCGGGGTGCTCAGCCAGCCAGCGGTCGGTCAGCACAACGGTGGGGTGGCTGGTGACATCTTCTGCCGGTACTTCACTAATGTCCGCGGCTGCAGGGAAGGCCTCCGTTGCGATCCGGATTCCCATACCGATGGAGCGAGCCTGCCAGGCGGCAGCGATACGCTCACAATACTCTTCAGCCTGGGGCACATTGCTGTGTGCGGCACTGGTTGCGAAACCAGCAAGGAGTGCGTCCAGCATTTCATTGGAGATCTCGGCATCGAAGAAGATCCGATCCCAGACACTGCGCAGGTGGCCGGCGTCGGGCAGGCTCGCCGTAGCTTGGGCTGCCATGACCGCTGCGAAGCCGGAATTATCACGCTGCTGTAGCGTCTCAATTTCATCACCGGTCAGCTGCCCGGCCGCAGCCTGCGCGATAATCGCTGCCCACCGAACGTCTCGAGCATCGCTATCCATCAGCACACGCACGAGAGCATCATCCTTGGGCGGACTATCGGCGGCAGCACGAGCGTAGGCAAGCGCCCACAATCGGTGCATCCCCGGCTCTGACTCTGCCTGCACCTGGGCAGCTAATGCCTGTTGAATATGAGGCAGGAGATCATCGCGCTGAGCGCGGGTACTGTAGCGGCGCCAAGCGATGGTGACCTGGTTTAACAGGGCGCGCAATACGGATTGTTCTTCACCCCCACCGTGGGTGAGTACAGCGTCGATGAAGTGCCGAGGAGCCAGGCGTCCGGCTCGGACGTCATTCCACAGCGATGACCACACCACTGCCCGGGCCAAAGGATCGGCGAGCTCGCTGAGGTGTGCGAGGAAAACCTCTCGGGAGGCGTCGTCGAGCTGGATGACCGCATAGGTGTGGTCATCATCATTAATGAGATAGGCGTCCGCCTGGGGCAGATGGGGCAGTCGTAGCGAGGCGCCAGCTAACTCCACCGAGTCCAACGCTAGGCGGGTGAAGCCGTCGTCATATGCGTAAGATCCGACAGATAGGCGGTGCGGGCGCAGCGTTTCCTCACCGCTGACGGCGTCGTGAGATTCCTGAGTCAGCGCCAACTCTGCGCGATCAAAACCAATAGTCGATGGTCCTGATGTATGGAGCCACAGCTGCGTCCACTGCTGCATATCGCGCCCGGACGCCTGGCCGAGGGCGGACAGGAGGTCAGCCGCGGTGGTAGAGGAAAACGCATGATCAGCAAAGTATCGGCGGGCGGTGTCGACAAATGTATCCTCCCCCAGGAAGGCCACCAACTGTTTGAGAACAGCCGCTCCCTTGGCGTAGGTGATGCCGTCAAAATTCTGCTTGGCCGCTGCGACGTCGGGGATATCGGCTGCGATGGGGTGGGTCGTGGGCAACTGGTCCTGTTGGTAGGCCCACGCCTTACGGCCTGCCGCAAATACCGCCCAGGCGTCGGTGTAGCGGGTCGCGGCGCCGAGCGCTGCGGTACCCTCATGATCAGCAAAGGATTCCTTCAGCCATAGGTCGTCCCACCATCGGGGCGTCACCAGATCACCGAACCACATATGGCACATCTCGTGCAGGATGGTATTTCCGCGAGAAGAGCGTTCAGCAATGCTTGGTTTGCCCTGAGGGATGTAGTGCTCATTGAAGGTCACACAGCCCGGATTCTCCATAGCTCCCAGGTTGTATTCCGGCACAAACACCTGATCGTATTTACTTCCCCACGGGTAGGCGAACTGATAGCGATCATGGAAGAAATCGAAGCCTGCCATCGTGACCTCGAAGATATCGTCACTGTCGAACCGATCAGCCAGCGCTGCTCGGCAGTAGGCGGCCAATTCGATACTGATGGAACGCTCTGGTCCGCCATGGTATGCGGGACAAGTGCCCTGCCAAGTCGGGCCCGTCACGCGATGGTAGGGACCGGCGATAATACAGGTGATATAGGACGACAGTAGCTCGGTGGGCGCAAAGTTGTGCCGACGGGCTGCCGGCATGAGGTCCTCACCTGCTACCTCATGCTGATTGGACAGTACTGTCCAGTCAGCCGGCGCATCCACTGTGAACGTCCAATGGGCTTTCAGATCGGGTTGGTCAAAGCAGGCATAGACGCGGTGGGCATCCATCGGCTCATACTGCGTGTACAGGTAGGTCTGGCCATCTTCTGGATCACGGTAGCGGTGCAGCCCCTCCCCCGTACGGGAGTACTCACAGTGCGCCATGATTTTTACCTGTACGGGTGCGTCCGTGGGCAGATTGTCCAGGTAGATCCGCCCCGGCACGATCCGTGCGTCCGCGCTCTGGCCGTTTACCTCCACCGCGAGAACATCAGCGGCAATGAGATCTAAAAATACCGAGGATTCCTTGGTCCGAAAGGTGGCAGTACAGGTCGATGGGAAGGTGGCAGTATCACTGGCAGCGTCAGTGAGATCCAGATGAACCGCATAGGTTAGCTCACTAATTGCGGCAGTACGGGCAGCAGCTTCGGTACGCGTTAGAGTGGTCACGCTCAGACAATAGTCGATGAGCTGCGCGCCCACCTACTCGTCCACCTCGACTTCGGCATCTTCCGGATCATCGGGGTCGAATTCAGAGGTGCGAGTGCGTTCCTGCGTCAGCGCCGCGAGTACCGGCATCAGCAATACTGACAGGGCACCCGCCAAAATGAGGGTGGACTGTGTCGTCGCCGTCATCGCGTCCGCCGCTACGGCAACGTGTGTTACCGCCACAATGATGGGGAGCGCCGTCGTCGAATATAAACCGATACGAGCTCGCTCCCCCACGGTTAGGGGGTGCATGCCGGGGCGTTGGCCGTGTGTCGATATGAAGACCGGCACGCCACGTACGGCCATAAGCGCGCACAGGAAGAGCAGCAATGACACCGGCGCGGCCGCCACCGCTCCAATATCGATGGACATACCTGAAACAACGAAGAACAGAGGGATGAAGAATCCGTAGGCCAAGCCGTCGAGTTTTTGATCCAACTCGGCGCGCCCCTGCGGTAAAAGTTGGCGCACAATGAGACCGGCAGAAAAGGCTCCCAGGACGAGGTCCAAATTAAATCCGACGGCCAGCGTGCTGAGCGCTACCAGAAGCACCACCGTAATACGTACAGTCGTCTGCGCTGTACCCTCAGCTTTCAGATGAATAACATCCACCACGCGCAGTCCCCACCGCTGCGCCTGTACCGGCAGTAACAGCAACAACACTGCGGTGCCCACAAAGACTGCGAGCACACCGAGGGAGGAGATTAGAGAGCCAGAAGAAAGCAGGAGAGCAATCGCGATAATTGGGAAGATCTCTCCGATGGTCCCGTGGGTCATGACGATTCGCCCGACTGCTGTGTCGGCGATACCCCGCTCTTTGAGGATCGGGAGTAAGGTGCCCAGCGCGGTAGAAGTCATGGCGATAGCAATGGCAATAGATTCCATCGAAAAAACATGGCCTTCAGAGCGCAGTGCCACTACGCCGAATGCCAAGATAAAGGACACCACCCAGGCGCCAGAGGCGCGCAGACCATGCCCGGAACGGACATCGTCAAGGTCAACCTCGTAGCCTGCCAGCAGGAAGAGGAACGCCAGTCCGAGCTCGCTTAACAGATGGATTTCGTGTGAGTCGTGCGCCCACCCCAACCCGGAAGGGCCGATTGCAATACCTAATGCAATGAGCAGCACCGCTTCAGGTACCACTCCGCGCGGGACCAGATGAGCGATGAGTGGGGCCACCAGTGAGATAGTGGTGATGGCCAGTAAGGAGGTGAAAACCTCCATGGCGCCTCCCTTGGTGGGATATGGAACGGACATACGTCTGTCCAGGGAAGATTAGCAGGGTACGGCCGGGCGGCGATAACTTCAACCGCGGTCTGGATAAGGTTTCGATATGCTCACGCCTTCCCAGTACCGCCAATTCGCAGCCATCGTCCACCGAAATCTCACCACGCCAGTGCCTTACCACGACCAGAATTTTTATCGGCAGCAGGAGGCTTTCAGCCCGCATCACGCCCACCCGGCTTTTGGGTGCAGTTATGACTGGCATTCCGCAGTGAATTCGGCCTGGGCTGCGGTGCGGCTATGGCGGGTTTTCCCCGATGACGACGCCGTCCGCGCCGCCTTCGCAACCGTTCAGGATCGGATTACGCCCCACACTATCTCTACAGAATGCGAATATCTAGCGGCCAATCCTCACTACGAGCAACCCTATGGGTGGGCCTGGTTGCTGACTCTTTACGCAGAGGCTCCTACGCAGCTACAGACGATTCTGCGACCACTAGCAGAACTGATCCGCGATAATCTCTCGCGGTATTTCACCGATTTAATCGAGCCGATCAATCACGGCGTGCACAGTAATACGGCCTTTGCAGCCGCACTCACACTGGATGTTTTAGCCGCGATGCCAGAG
>JAEWHO010000098.1 GCA_023387755.1 Actinomycetes bacterium
CGATGGTGGCGGCTCCGGCTTCGAGCAATTCCTGAGCCACCCGTTGCCCGAGCTGCCACGCGGGAGATCCGCGGCCCGTCATCGGGCGTGGTTGAAGCGGGAAGACAGCATAGTGCTGTGCCCGTACGACGGCGTCACCATCGAGGGCAAAAACGGCTGCCTCCACATAGAGTTCACCGCCGCGCCATTCGGCTTCTGTGCCTACCGGTGCCGCACAGCCGGCCTCCAGCGTGGCTAGTACCGCCCGTTCGGCTTCTACACAGGCGCGGGTGGCGGCGTCGTCGAGAATGGCTAAGGCCCGCCCGAGTTCGCCGTCGGGCGTGGCGTCTTCGGTGCGGCACTCCACGGCCAGTGCTCCCTGCGCGGCGGCCGGCATGATCGGCAGCGGTACGATGCGGCGGGTGGCGAGCAGGTCGGCCAGTTCGTCGCCTAAACGGGCGATCCCGGCGGCCGCGAGGACCACGGCGTCGAGGTCGGCGGCGTCGGCGCGGGCGATGCGGGTGGGTACATTGCCGCGCACATCTGCCACCTGGCAGTCCGGGTAGAGGTTGCGCAGCTGGGCGGCGCGGCGGGGGGAGCCGGTGCCGATGCGCGGGCGGCTTGGCAAATAGCGCAGGCCGGGTGCGAGTACGAGGACGTCGGCGGGGTTTTCCCGCGGCGGGACGGCTGCGATAGTCAGGCCGGGAACCTCCGCGACGGGTAAGTCCTTCATGGAATGCACGGCGAGGTCACATTCGCCGTCCAGCAGTGCGGTGCGCAAAGCCGCCGCAAATACCCCCACCCCTCCCATGAGTGCGAGGGGACGGCGGGAGCGGTCACCTGTGGTGGTGATTGGGGTGAGCTGCACGTCCACACCCTGCTGGCTGAGCTGGTCCGCAACCCACTGGGATTGGGTCATAGCCAGGGCGGAGGCGCGGGTTCCGAGTCGAATCATGGCATTACCTTCTCTGCGGCAGCGCGGGCTACTTTGTCTGCGGCAGCGCGGGCGTGCGGAATAATGGCGGCGATCCCGGACCCGGCAAACCACGCGCCCGTAACCGCCAGACCGTCGATAGCGTCGAGGGTGTCACGCAACTTCGCCACATTCGCGCGGTGGGCCGGGGTGGGTGGGGCGAGGGTGCCGTCCCAGCGGATAAGCCGGTGCGAAATAACGCGCAGCCCGGCGTTCTCCCCGGCAGCGCTGCCCGAGTCGGCGTCCCCATCTCGCCCGGCAGTCTCATCCAACCCGCACAGCTGCGCCACATCCGCTACGGCACTGGCCGGGGTTGGCTGCGGATACGCCTCTCCCTTACGCCCGTAGGACACCCTCAACAGGTGGTGGCTGGGCCCGTACCGACGCACCAGTTCGGCGTCCAGCCAGGGCCATTTCTTATTCATATGCGTCAGTGCCTTCGCGGCTATCGGCGCCCCCGGTGCCGTGAGCATGCCCGACCCGCGGGGGGCGTCGTCGAGAACCGGCGCGTGTACCAGCAGCGTCATATGCGCAATCGGGCTACCCACCGGCATATCCCATGCGGGCACTCCGGTCACGTGGGTGAGCAGCGGCAGTGCGGTGGGGCCAGAACACGCCACGACGACGCCGGACGCGCTCACCGTCCCGGCGGGGCCCGTAAAGGCGAGCTCGCCACCGTGGGGCTTACCCATCTCAGTGGTGTGAATCAGCCAGCCGTCCGCGCTCCGCTCCAGGGCGGTAGCGCCGGTGCGGTAGCGGATCTGCCCGCCGGCCGCCTCAATCCCGGCAGCTAGCGCTGCGGTGAGGCGGTGCATCCCGCCGACCACCTGTTTAATCGGACTTTGTGGATGCGGCAGACCGCGCATCTGCGCGACCGCACGCAGCAGGGATCCGTGCCGCCGGGTGGCCGTCCGCAGGCCGGGCGCAACCGTATCGACCGCGAGTTCGCGCGGGGGAGCGGAATGGATCCCGCCGGCCACCGGCGTCACGAGCTTCTCCAACACCGCCACGCCCAAGCGGGCAGTGACGAAGCTGGCCAGATCGGTGCAGTCGGCCCCCACATCTGGCCCGAGGGTGAGGTCGGCAAGTGCCCGTTCGAGTTCAGCTGGCGTGAGGGCGGCGGCCATATCGGCGTCGGGCTCATCCCCGACTTGGCCGGGAATCCCGAGGATCCCATTGGGAATTTGGCGGGCGACGCCGTCGGCCCCCATAATCCAGGACCGCCCTTCCGGCGGGGCCACCGCTAAGCCGAGTTCACGGGTGAGGGCTTCCACGCCCCCGCCGCGCACGGCGAAGGATTCGGCCCCAATATCAGTAACGAGCGGGGTGGGCACGGGTGCGGGCTCGGTTGCGGCGGCGCCAGCGGCGGGCTCGGTTGCGGCGGCGCCAGCGGCGGGCGCGGGCAGGGGCGCACCGGCGATAAGCCCACCGGCATACCCGCGGGCCTCCAAGACGAGCGGCGCGTGGCCGGCTTGGGTGAGCTGCCAGGCGGCGACGAGTCCGCCAATCCCAGCACCGATGACGACGGGCCTCATGCCTGCACCTCACTAGAGGCTGGGCGGTCCGGCACCGGCAGCTCGTGAACGTACGCCACCAGGTCCGTTAGCACGCCCGGATCGCAGGTGGGCGGCACACCGTGGCCGAGGTTCACAATATGCCCGGGTGCGTGCGCCCCCGCATCCACGACGGCGCGTGCGGCCGCCTGCAATACGTCTTCTCCCGCGAAAAGCAGGGCCGGATCGAGATTGCCCTGCAGCGCGTAGCGGCCCTGAAGCAATCTGTTGGCGTCATCGAGTGACAGCCGGTGATCCACCCCGATCACCGTGGCCCCTGCCTCCGCCATGGCCGGCAGCAGGTGGGTGGTGTTCACGCCAAAGTGGATGCGTGGCACCTCCGGAAACTCGGCGGCCACCGCCGCGAGGACCTGCGCGGAATACGGCATGACGCTGCGGCGATAGTCGGCTTCGCTAAGAGACCCCACCCAGGAATCAAAGAGTTGTATGACGCGGGCACCGGCGCGCAGCTGAGTGAGGATGAACTCCGCCGACATCCGCGCACACCAGGTCATGAGCTGATCCCACGCGTGCGGGTCGGCATGCATGAGGGCGCGGGCGGCCAGGTGATCCTTGGAGGGTCGGCCCTGGACCAGGTAGGCGGCCAGGGTGAACGGGGCACCCGCGAACGCGATCACCGGAGTGTCATAAGGCCGAGAGCTCAGTTCGCGCACCACCAGGGACACTGCCTGGGAGATCGCGTCGGCGTCGTCGAATGTATGGGCGGTGAGGGCAGCGATACTGGCGGCGTCATTGGCGGGGGAATCGAATACGGGCCCCACGCCCGGCTGGATTTCCACGCCGACGCCGGCAAGTTTAAGGGGGACGACGATATCGGAAAAGAATACGGCAGCGTCGACGTCGTGACGCCGCACCGGCTGGCAGGTGATCTCGGCGGCGAGGTCGGGGATGAGGCACGCTTCCAGCATGGTGGTGGTGCCGCGGGCCGCGTGATATTCCGGGAGGGAGCGGCCAGCTTGGCGCATCATCCACATGGGGTTGCGGTGCGGGCGCGCACCGGTGGCGGCGGCAGTCAGGTTATCGACACGGGCATGTTGGCTGGGGGCGTTCACCCGTCTATTGTGCCTCATTTTCCGCGCGGAGCCAGCCTCTGTGGGGTGTGGCAACCCAACCATGGCTGGCGGCAGCCTGCGCCGGGGTGTCAAGAAAAAGGTGCGGAAAATACAGTTTAGGGCGTGAATTGGCACACGATTGTCAAGAAATTGGCGAGGGTTGAAACACGGCTTTATTGACCCGGTGTGGGTAAAAAGGGCAAATTTAACCACTCAGGCGCGACTCTGCCGGGAGCGCCAGCGGATGCCGGAAGTTTTATTGACAGAGCGTTTACTACGCCGGCAGTGATTGCCACCCCCATCTTGGTATGTATGTGGTTGAATGACGGAATTGTGGGACTGCATTTGTATTCTGTGCATCACCGCATGCACGGCTTAGCTGCAGTCGAGCGCGTCACCCCCGCTACTGCAGGCCTCGCTCGGCGGTGTGTAGACTCCGCCCTACCTATCCGCGGGGCGCTTCTCTTATCCACCTGCAACCGCGTCGAATTACTCCTCGATGTGGCGGGCAGTGAAGCCGGCGCGGTGGAATTAGCGGCACTTAACGAGTTCGTCGAAGCTCAACTTACCGTTCACGAACGCAGCCAGGCGCCTACCTGTGAGCGGAACTTCAGTGAGCAAGCCGCCTGTGAGCGGGCCCCCGTCAATGCGCGCGCCTACCACCTGGTGGAAGCGGTCGACCATATCTTCGAAGTCGCTGCCGGCCTGGATTCAATGGTGGTGGGAGAGCGGGAGATCTCCGGGCAATTACGCCGCGCACTGACCGTCGCTGGCAATGAAGGGACCGCCTCCACCCTCATCCACCGGGTAGTGCAGGCTGCCCTCGGCACCTCCCGGAAGGTCGCCCACCTGACCGGTTTAGCTTCGGCTGGACGGTCGGTTGTGTCAGTGGGCTTGGACGTCGTCGGGAAAGAACTCCCCGATCTACGGCACTGCCAGGTACTCCTCATCGGCACTGGCTCTTACGCGGGCGCCACCGTTGCCGCCCTGCATGAGCGTGGCTGTATGAACGTGAGCGTCTACTCCAGCTCGGGGCGAGCCGAATATTTCGCCCGCGGGCACGACCTCACCGCCGTCCCCGCTGACGGCTTGATTAAGGCGCTCAGCCGCGCCGATCTCGTGGTCTCCTGCCGCGGCATCGGCTCCCCGGTTTTACGGGCCGACGACGTCGCAGCGGCGCTAACGCGCCGCGCCCGCGGGTCCGCGCCGGGGGCGCACACCCGCGCGCTAACCGTTCTAGACCTGGCGCTCGTGCGCGACGTCGAACACGCCGTGCGGGACCTGCCCGGTGTACGCCTGTACGACTTGGAGGCAGTACGCCGGGCGGTGCCCGACGTCGGCGTCGATCAGGTAGCCCGCGCGATGGATTTGGTGCGTCAGGGAACCGCGGAATTAGCCCGCGACCTGGACCAGCGGCGGCTCGACCCGGCCATTATTGCGGTACGCACCCTGGTATCGGATGCGGTTGATGAGGAGATAACCCGCCTGCCGGCCGGCGATTCCTTCACCCGCACTGAAGTGGTAATGGCACTGCGCCGTCTGGCCGCCCGCATGGCACATATCCCCACTGCGCGCGCCCATGCTGCCGCCGGAGCAGGCCGCGCCGAAGAATATGTGGACGCCCTTCACCAGGTGCTCGGGATTCGCACCGAATTAGGGGAACGCCCGCTGCAGCCGGTCTTAGACGGCTCTGGCCGGTGCCCATTCACGGGCCTGGAACTCGGAGATTTAGGTGAGGAAGCAAGCTAAATGACACCACCCCCGCTCACATACAGCACCACCGGTGCCTCCCCGAGTGAGGCCGCCCCCGGCGTTGGCCCGACAACCGACCCCTTCGCCCCCTTCGACGCGATTATGCTGGTCACCTACGGCGGCCCCTACCAGATGGACGACGTTCTGCCCTTCATGCGCAATGCCACCGCCGGGCGGGGAGTGCCCGATGAGCGGCTCCTAGAGGTCGCCGGGCACTACCGCCGCTTCAACGGCGTCAGCCCGATTAACGCCCGCAATGAAGAATTACGCGCGGCCCTGGAGACTGCCGTGCGCGAGCGGGGCAGCCGCATACCCGTCGTCGTCGGGAATCGAAACTGGCATCCGTTTATGGCTGACACGTTGCGGGAATTACTCGACGACGGCGCCAGCCGGGTGCTGGTGCTGCTGGCCTCGGCGTACGCCTCCTACTCCGGTTGCCGGCAATACCGCGAAGATTTAGCGCGGGCCAAGGCGGAGCTGAGCGAATCGGTGGAGGTGGGCGCGCTCGCGGAGCGGGTACATATCGCCAAGAATCGGCCCTACTATACGACGCCCGGATTCCTCGACGCCGTCACGGACGCGACCGCGGCGGCGTGGGAAAAGATGGCCGACCCGCAGCGCTCGCGGATCGCGTTCGTCACTCACTCGATCCCGGTGTCGATGGACCGCAACGCCGGGCCGCCCACCTATGTGGCTCAACACGAACAGGTGTGCCAGGTGGTTGCTGAGCGGCTGCGCGAGCGTTATGGGCACCCGGTGCCCTGGGATCTGGTGTACTGCTCGCGGTCGGGCCCGGAGCATGTGCCCTGGCTGGAGCCGGATATTAATGACCACTTGGAGGCGCTCGCCGAGCAAGGGGTGGCCGGGGTGGCCGCCGTGCCGATGGGGTTCACCTCCGACCATATGGAAGTAGTATTCGACCTCGACGTAGAGGCTGCCGAGACTGCCGCAGGCCTCGGTTTGGACTATGTGCGCGGGGCGACCGTCGGCACCGATCCGCGGTTTGTGGCGTCCCTCGTGCACGTGTTGGAGGAGACTGCCGCGGCTGAACGCGGGGAGAGCCTGCCCGCTGAGGCGGGAGACTTGGGGCCGTGGCCGGCCTGGTGCCGGCCGGGGTGTTGCGCCGTCGTCGCCCGGCATCCTCACGGCAAAGGTGGGGCGCACGCTGGCAGCCCCCACGGCAAAGGCGCTCCCCACGGCGAAGGCGGTGCCCACGGTGGCGGGAGCCCGCACGCACACGGCAGGCCTCACCCACATGTTGAATCCCGGCCCACTCTGTGCGGCGCCGACTGAAAGGAACTGTTATGACTGCTGAACCGACTAAGAACCCGCACCACGGGGTCCTACCCGATCCCAGCACTAAGCGCCCGGCCGCCTCGGTGCGCGACCACCGTGACGGCCCCCGCGCGGACCGCAATGCCGTCAACGAGATGGAGCATTTCTCGCTGCACGCGGTTTTCGCGCTCGCCCAGCCGCTGCCCGCCGACGACGCCGCCCGCGCCGCCCTGGTGGAACGGTTGCAGCAGGCGACCTCCGGCGTGACGGTGCGCGGGTGGTATGACGTCGCCGGATACCGCGCCGACGCCGATCTGATGGTCTGGATCCACGGTGAGGATGTAGACGCGCTGCAGGCGGCCTATCGCCAGGTGCGCGCGGAGCTATATGAATGGTGCGAGCCGGTGTGGTCGGTGGTTTCCACGCATCGCCCGAGCGAGTTCAATCGGGGCCATATCCCCGCAATTCTCGATAATTTCGGGCCGCGCGACTATATCTGCGTGTACCCGTTCGTGCGCTCCTACGAGTGGTACACGATGCCGGCGGAACGGCGCGCCAAGATGCTCGCCGAACACGGGATTTCGGGGCGGCAGTTCCCCGATGTGCTGGCCTCCACGCTGTCGGCGTTTGCGCTGGGTGACTACGAGTGGATTCTGTCCTTTGAAGCAGATCAGCTTAATAAGTTGGTGGACGTGATGCGCCACCAGCGGGGCGTCGAGGCGCGCCATCATGTGCGCGAGGAGATCCCGTTCTTTACTGGGCCGCTGTGTGAGCTAGCGGATTTGGTGGATCGGCAGCCGCGCGCCAGCTCTCGCTAACCCGCAACCGGCGGGCGCTGCGCGCCAGCTCTCGCTAATCCACAATTGCCGGGCCCCCACTGACTAGTGGGGGCCCGGCAATTGTGCTGCCGATAGGCGAAGGGTCTTCACTTAACCTGCTCGTTAGGTTACGGTAACCGGGTGAGTGACAAACATCGGCCTACGAGCGCCAACCCTCAAAATGCTCCTGTTGATCTCATCGACCCCGATGCGGAGGACGCCACCACCGGTACTGCCAGTGCAGTGAACTGGCCGGTCTTCCTCATCTCCGGTGTGGGAATCCTCGGGATCGCCATGTGGGCCATCTTTATTCGCGGTCAGGCGGAATCGGTCTTCACCGTTGCCACCGGGTGGATCGTGCAGAACCTGTCCTGGTGGTATGTGGGGCTCGCGACGGTGATTGTCGCGTTTGTGGCCATACTGGCGGCGTCGCGTTTCGGTAAGGTGCGCCTCGGCCCGGATCATTCCCGCCCGCAATACCCCTGGTATTCCTGGGGTGCCATGCTTTTTGCTGCCGGCATTGGCGTGGACTTGCTCTTCTTCGCGGTGGCCGAACCGGTCATGCAGTATTACGGCCCGCCCACGGGGGACCCGGAAACCATCGCGGCCGCCCGCAAAGCCGTGGTGCTCACGATGTTCCACTATGGCATCACCGGCTGGGCTATGTACGCCCTCATGGGGATGTGCTTCGCGTACTTCGCCTACCGGCGCGGCCTGCCGCTGACGATCCGCGCGGTGCTGTACCCGATTATCGGCAAGCGCGTACATGGCGCGGTGGGCCACGGCGTCGAGGTGGCGGCGATGCTGGGGACTGTTTTCGGGGTGGCGACGTCGCTCGGTATCGGCGTGGTGCAGCTGAACTACGGCCTGTATTTGCTGTTCGGCATCGAGGAGGGGCTGGCTGCGCAGATCGGGCTGATCGTGCTCGCGGTTACGGTGGCGACGCTGTCCGCCGTCTCCGGTGTGGACCGCGGTATTAAACGGCTCTCGGAGATCAACGTGGGCCTGGCGATCATGCTGCTCATCTATATTTTGGTTACCGGCCGTACCGCGTTCTTGATGGACGCGCTGATCACGAATATCGGCGAGTACGCCACGAGTTTCTTTGGCCTGTCCATGAACACCTACGCCTTTGAGGATGTTACCGAATGGATGGGTGGCTGGACGATCTTCTTCTGGGCCTGGTGGGTGGCGTGGGCGCCGTTCGTGGGCCTGTTCTTGGCGCGTATTTCCCGGGGGCGTTCCATCCGCCAGTTTGTGATCGGTACACTCACGATCCCGTTCCTGTTCATCACCATCTGGATTTCGATTTTCGGCAACTCCGCGCTGGAGATCGTGATGGGTGGCAACGCTGAGTTCGGCGAGACGGCTATGAACTTCCCCGAGCGGGCGTTCTATCAGCTCCTGGAGCAGTACCCTGCCGGGATGGTAGTTGCCTTTGTGGCTAGCGTCGTCGGGCTGCTGCTCTACATTACGAGCGCGGACTCCTCGGCGCTGGTGATGTCCACGTTCACGTCCAAGGTGGACGCCGCGCACCGCGACGGCCCCAAGTGGTCGCGCGTATTCTGGGCGTTTACCACCGGGGTTTTGACCATCGCGATGCTCATGGTGGACGGTATTACGGCGCTGCAGCAGGCGACCGTGATTATTGGTTTGCCGTTCTCCGTGGTGCTGGTCATGGCGATGTGGGGCTTTTGGCGGGCGCTGCAAAGTGAACACACCCGCACGGAGGCCCGGGTGGCGAGTTCTGCGCCCCTGGGTGTGGAGCGCAGTTTCTCGCAGCGGCTCGCCTACGCGGTCCGTTATCCCGCCGCCGACGACGCACGTACCTTTATTACCGACGTAGCCCAGCCTGCGCTTGAAGATATGGTGAACGCCGTGGATAACCTGGGCGCGGAGCTCTCTGGTACTGCCCGGGTGGAGGTAACTGAGGTTGAGGTCCTGCATCCGAATACGGAGGATGTGGAGACGGTGCTCCCGAGTGTGGCCCTGACCGTGGCCATGCGCGGGGAGGATTTTGTGTACACGGTGACGCCGGTGGCCCGGCCCATGCCGTCGTATCGCTTTGATATTGACTCCATCGAGCAGGTCTACTACCGGGCGGAGGTATTCGGTGGCACCGGGTCGCTCGGCTATGACGTCATGGGCGCGACCCGGGAACAGCTGACCCATGATGTGATGGCGCGCCTGGAAGAGCATCTGGAATACCTGGAGCTCGCCGGTATGCGTAACGGCACCAAGGGCCGCGCCCGCCTGCGCGAACTGGCTGCCTCAGTGCGCAACCGAGTCCGCGAAGTCTCCCATCGGGGGTAGAGGAAGTCTTTTCCTTGTGGGTAGGAGCGTTTGAGTAACGGCGACAGTTAGGCTTGTGCCATGGTGAATCCCCCGACTCAACCGGTTGCAGACGATGCCCTGCCGGGCGTCGTCGGAGATCCGACCATTAGCGATCTACCTAGTGGCTATATCTATGGCGTCACTCGCTACGCGGACATCATCCTCGCCCATGCGTTTCCCACGGTTTTTGGGGAGATTAAACGTTCCCTGGAGGCGTTCCGGATCGATTTCGCCAACGAGATCGCGACCGGTGGCGGCGGCCGAGCCAAGCACACCGCGCGCTTCGACCAGTCTCTGTACGACCAGGGCTGGCAAAAGCACAATGTACTGATCGAAAAGCGCATTGACGATACCCCTATCTTCAAGTCCCCCACACATGAGATCGACGTGTTCAAGCTGGGCGAGGATAACTGGTATCCCGGTATCGCAGTCGAGATGGAGTGGAACAATAAGGACCCGTTCTATCACCGGGACCTCAATAACTTCTCGGGACTCTTCAACGAGGGCGTGATCGCGGTGGGAGTGATCGTTACGCGCGGACCCAGGCTGCAGAAGGCTCTGGAGTTTTGCGGCGCGCACGGCCACTATCCTCCCTCGAAGTACGGCACGAGTACGACGCATTGGGACAAGCTGCTGCCCATGGTAAATCTTGGCGCTGGTGGGCAGTGCCCGCTGTTTCTGGTTGGGATTGAGCCCGCGCGCGTGGACGGGTGGCCAGGGGAAACACCGCTGCCGTAGTCCGCCCCCATGTGTGGCGTTAGTGCCGGGTTATGCACACTGTGCGTGGGAGTAGTTGCATCACCGGAGACGCCGTGTAAAGATCTACTTAGTTGTAGTAGATCTTTATTTCCAGGAGTTCACGGTGTCGGCGCAGCCATTGCGAGAAAATACAAATATCCCTCCCTTGCCGCGCGTCGACGGCGGTTTCAAAACCGTACTGGCTGACCCGCCTTGGCGGTTCCAAAACCGCACTGGCAAGGTAGCGCCGGAGCACCGCCGGCTAGACCGCTACTCCACGCTTGACCTCCAAACGATCTGCGACCTGCCGGTCGAAGATGTGGCTGCTAAGAATGCCCATCTGTATCTGTGGGTGCCAAATGCGCTGTTGAAAGATGGCATCCAGGTGATGGAGTCTTGGGGGTTCCGCTATGTGTCGAATTTGGTGTGGGCCAAGCGCCGTAAAGACGGGGGGCCGGATGGCCGTGGCGTGGGGTTTTACTTCCGGAATGTGACCGAGCTGATCCTCTTCGGTGTGCGCGGCTCGATGCGGACGCTCGCGCCTGCTCGCAGCCAGGTGAATATGATCGAGACCCGCAAGCGCGAACACTCCCGCAAACCCGACGAGCAGTATCCCCTGATCGAGGCCTGCTCGCCCGGCCCTTACTTAGAGATGTTTGCTCGGCAGGCTATGCCCGGGTGGACAGTTTGGGGTGACGAGTCTGGCGACGACGTGACTCCTCGCGGCAAAGTCCACAAGGGCTATGCGGGGGGAGCGATCGAAGCCCCCTACCTCGCCCCGCACGACCGGTTGGACGAACCGACAGCGATACGCCTGAGCAAGGAACTCAGTGAACGGTACTCCCAGGGCGCAAGCGTGCGGGAACTTGCCGACCAAACGGGCTACTCAATCACGCGCGTGCGCGGCCTGCTGGAAAAAGCGGGCATCGAGATGCGCCCCCGCGGGCGCCAACCCCAGCACCACCAGGAGCTGTTGCCACTGTAGCGCCTCGGGGATGAAGCGGTTCTCGACACTTTGCGCGCTTAACTCCCGGGCGCGGTATCGAGCGGGGTGAGAACGCTATTTAACGAAACAGAAGCCTATTCTGCTGCATAAACTGTCACCTCCTCATGTAGCAGGCCCTTGGCCCGCATCAGGCC
>JAEWHO010000009.1 GCA_023387755.1 Actinomycetes bacterium
CTATCTCCACCGCCGCCTCGTCGCTCAAGTCAGCGTAAGTATTGAAATAGGAACCCGGGATTGTGAATGCAGTGCGGCGCAGGGTGAGGAAGCGGTCGACATACCAGCGTTTAATATCGCTGGGCCGGGCATCGACATAAATCGAAAAATCGAAAAAATCCGAGACTGCGAGGGAAGAGTTCGGGCCGCGGCGAGCTGGCTGGAGTACGTTCAGGCCCTCCACGATCAGCACATCGGGCCGGCGGATACGGATCTTCTCGCCGGGCAAAATGTCGTACGTCATATGCGAGTAGATCGGTGCCTCCACCTCCGGGGCACCCGATTTCACTTCCTGTACGAACCGCAGTAGCGCGCGCCGATCATACGACTCTGGAAAACCCTTACGCTCCATCAAACCCCGCTTGCGCAACTGATCATTGGGGTAGAGGAAACCGTCCGTGGTCACTAGCTCTACATGCGGGGTCTGGGGCCAGCGGCGCATCAGCTCCCGTAACAGGCGTGAGGCTGAAGACTTCCCCACAGCTACTGAACCGGCGACGCCGATAACAAACGGAGTTCGCTGAGATTTATTGCCCAAAAACCCTGATGTCGTTTGATGAAGCGCGCGCGTGCCGGCTACATGCAGCTGCAATAGTCGTGAGAGCGGGCGATAGATCGTATCGACTTCCGCTAAATCTACCGGATCACCCAAACTGGCTAAGCGGCGGACGTCGTCGTCGGATAACGGGAGCGGGGTGGCGGCTGAGAGTTTAGCCCATTGCTCACGGGTAAACTCCTCAAACGGTGAATACAGGGTCACCCGTTAATGGTGGCACAGTTTTGGGGTGTGGGCGTTGGAGTCCCTGAGTTTTTCCGCCCCTACTCCTACCGAATGCGAATAATGAGCCATTTAACGTCGCGCCACTACTGACCTCGTGGCCACTTGCCGTTATTCTTTTCGCTATGTGTGGAATCGTAGGATATGCCTCAAGCACCTCTGCCTCGCAACGTCCCCTGGATGTTGCTCTGGAAGGCCTCGCTCGTTTGGAATACCGCGGATATGACTCTGCGGGCGTGGCCCTTACCGGCCCCGCTGGCCTGCAGGTGCGCAAACGTGCTGGAAAACTGCAGAATCTTAAAGACTCCCTAGCTGCCGAAGCGCTACCTGATGCGACCGCTTCCATTGGGCACACCCGCTGGGCCACCCACGGCGCTCCGAGCGATGCCAATGCGCACCCGCACGTCTCCTACGATGGCCGCCTCGCCCTGATCCACAACGGGATTATCGAAAACTTTGCGGCCCTGCGGGCAGAACTGCAAACTGACGGCATCACCTTCGCCTCCGAAACCGATACCGAAGTAGTAGCCCACTTACTTGCTCGCGCCTACGACTCCATCGGTGACCTCACCGAGGCGATGCGCGTAGTCACTGCCCGCCTGCACGGGGCATTTACGCTGCTCGCAGTCCACGAGGACGTGCCCGGTACGGTTGTGGGGGCGCGGCGGAACTCTCCCCTGGTGATTGGCCTGGGGGAGGGGGAGACCTTCCTTGGCTCCGACGTTGCCGCATTTATCGCCCACACCCGGCAGGCGTTGGAAGTGGGACAAGACCAGATCGTGACCATCACCGGTAGCGGCGTCGACGTGATCGACGCCGAAAGTGGGCAAGCCGTCCAACCGCGCGCCTACACGGTGGACTGGGATGCCTCGGCGGCCGTCAAGGGTGGCTACGCCACCTTTATGGAAAAAGAAATCCACGACCAGCCCGCGGCCGTGGCGGATACCCTCATCGGGCGTGCAGATGAGACCGGTCGACTGCATCTGGACGAGCTACGCATCGATGAAGCCGTGCTGCGCAGTGTCGACAAGATTATTGTGATCGCCTGCGGTACCGCCGCCTATGCCGGCCACGTCGCGAAGTACGCCGTCGAACACTGGTGCCGGATTCCCGTAGAGGTGGAGCTCGCCCACGAATTCCGCTACCGCGACCCCATTGTGAACGAAAAAACCCTCGTGGTGGCAATCTCGCAGTCTGGGGAGACGATGGACACGCTCATGGCGGTGCGCCACGCCCGCGAGCAAGGAGCCAAGGTGGTAGCGATCTGTAACACCTACGGTTCCACCATCCCGCGTGAGGCCGACGCAATTCTCTACACCCATGCTGGGCCGGAGGTGGCGGTAGCCTCGACCAAAGCTTTCCTTGCGCAGATCACCGCCTGCTACCTGCTGGGGCTATACTTGGCGCAGCTACGCGGGAATATGTTCATTGATGAGACCCGCAATTTGCTCAAAGAGCTGGGTAAAATGCCGGAGCATATCGAACAGGTACTCGCCCGCGAGGAGGAAATTAAGGACGTCGCCACCTCCCTGGCAGAGACGAACTCGGTCCTCTTCCTCGGCCGCCACGTGGGCTACCCGGTAGCCCTCGAGGGGGCGTTGAAGCTCAAAGAACTCGCGTATATCCACGCCGAAGGATTTGCCGCCGGAGAACTGAAACACGGCCCCATCGCCCTAATTGACCAGGGCCAGGTAGTCATTATCGTGGCCCCCTCCCCGCGGGGCCGAGATCAGCTGCACGCCAAGGTTGTCTCCAATATCCAGGAGGTTCGTGCTCGCGGTGCCCGCACGATTGTGGTTGCCGAAGACGGCGACACCGATGTGGAGCCCTACGCAGACGTCATCTTCCGGGTACCCCCAACGCCCACCTTGCTTGCACCGCTCACCTGTGTGGTGCCGCTACAGATCTTCGCTTGCCAGCTCGCCACCGCGAAGGGGTTGGACGTGGACCAGCCGCGTAACCTCGCTAAATCTGTGACGGTGGAGTAAACGATGCCGGTGGTGGGGATCGGGGTGGATATTACCGATATCGCCAGGTTTGCTGCCACGATCGAGAAAACCCCGCAGTTGCTGGACACGTTCTTCACACCCGTCGAGCAGCGTCGGCCCCGCGGCACGGCACTGCCGGTCGCGTCCCTCGCGGCGCGGTTCGCGGCCAAAGAGGCGGTAGCGAAAGCACTCGGCTCACCCGGGGGTATGCGCTGGCATGACTGCCTCATCCTCGCCCACCCCAGCGGGCAGCCATATATCGAGGTGCACGGAAGTGTAGCCCAGGTGGCGGCGGAGCGAGGCATCACCACCTGGCAGTTGAGTTTGAGTCACGACGGCGGGATGGCGGTAGCCTTCGTCACGGCTAGCGGCCCAGCCAGCGGCACGTCTGCCGATGCTAGCGGCCCGCGCGGCGGTTAGTCCGTCCACGGTCGCGGCAGCGTCTCGTCTGGTTGCGACCTCACCACATATCGCGCCGTGCAACTGCCAGGACCTCACCCCAGTCACCCCAAACGCCGTAGGCTGGGAATGAGGAAAGGAAGACCCATGCGGTATGCCTATACAGCTGCGTCGATACGTGCCGCCGAACGCCCGCTCCTAGACGCGGGAAAACCCCTCATGCGCCATGCCGCCCGCACCTTGGCTCACCGCATCAAAGCCTGGCGGCAGCGCCACGCCCGTGACAGCCAGGTATTGGTCCTGGTTGGCGGAGGCAATAACGGCGGGGATGGTCTGTGGTGCGCGCACGACCTCGCCCAATGGGGCATCCCCGTCAGTATTCTCCTGGCCACCGACCACCCCCATGCCGAGGGCTGGGCGGCCGCCTGCCGGGCTGGCGTTCCCACAGTGGAATGCAGCCATGCCGCGGATTTCCAGATCTGGGTCGATGCCCTCACCGGTATCGGAATTCGCGGCCCCCTGCGCGGCGTCCTCGCCCATCTGGTAGAGGACTTAGCTGCGCTGCGCTCACCACATACCCGCGTTTTCGCGGTAGACACGCCCTGTGCGCTCGCAGACGACCCCCGCGTGACAGTGCCCCTGCCAGCCGACGAGACCCTCACCTTTGGTGCTCCCACGCCCGCCCTGGTGCTGCCGCCGGCGGCAGCCGCGGTAGGGACGTTATTGTGCGCCCCTCTCGGGATTCCGTTCGCACACGAGGACGCTGCCGTCACAATTCTTACGGAGGCAGACCTGGCCGCCCTGTGGCCGCGCGCCCGCCACGATGACCACAAGTACACGCGCGGCGTCGTCGGGATTTATGCCGGATCCACCACGTACCCCGGTGCCGGCGTACTAGCTACCCGTGCAGCCCTGGCAGCCGCCCCCGGGATGATCCGCTACCTCGGGCCCGCTGCCGTGGCCGACCGCATCGGAGTGAAGATGCCGGAGGTTGTCACCGCCCCCGGGCGTATCCAGGCCGCCCTCGTGGGCTCTGGGATGCCCACAGACGAGGTCGATCGCACCACCCTAGCCGCGCTTTGCCGGCAATCCACACCGGTAGTTCTCGACGCCGGGGCTCTAGATAAGCAGCTTATTGCGGAGGTCACGGGTGAAAGCGCCGCAGAGACACCCTGCCTGGTTCTCACGCCCCACGCAGGAGAGCTCGCCCACCTACTGGAATGCGAACGCACCGAGGTGGAGGCTGACCCAGTGGGCGCGGCCCGAGCGCTCGCCACGCAGACCGGTGCAGTCGTGGTGGCTAAGGGGCCGCATACGGTAGTGGTGGGGCCTGCCGGACCCGTAGTGACTCTCGCACCCTCCCTCATCTATGACAGCGCCACCAGTTGGCTCGCGACGGCGGGCAGCGGCGATGTTCTGGCTGGGATTATCGCCGCTGTGGTAGCTCAGTTCGCAGCGCGCCGAGAAAACGGCGAGCAGGTGCTCCCACTGACCGAACAGGTCGGGCTCGCCGTCTTATTGCACACCCTGGCTGCCACCGGGCCGCTGCGCGCCAGTGCGCTCGCGGAGTCTGCTGAACAGGTACTGGCTCGGCACCTACTCGACTCCGGCTCTACCACCTCCCGCCCGACTAGCTCCGGACTCATGAACTCCGACTCGACTAGCGTCGGCCCGGGCAGTGCCACAATAAAACTATGAGTTATCCCTCCCGCGCCTTTATCGACCACGCGGCCCTACGGGCGAATATCGCTCACTTACGCAGCCAAACTCAGGCTGAACTCATCCCGATTGTGAAGGCCGATGCCTACGGGCACGGCCTGCCCCAGGTGGCAGTGACCTTGGCTGAATGCGGCGTGGAACTCATGGGAGTCGCCCAATTGGGGGAAGCGTTAGAGGTGATTGAGCTCCTTCCCGCCGAGCAACGACCAGCGATCTTCACATGGATATACACCCCGGCTCAGCAGTCCGATCTGGCCACTGCGATCGCGGCTGGCTGTCACCTTTCCATCCCCGGCCCGTGGGCTGTACCGACGGTAGCAGAAGCCGCGCGTACCGCCGGTCAGCCGGCAATCGTACACCTGGCGGTCGACACCGGAATGAGCCGGGAGGGCGTGAGGGTGGAAGACCTTGCTGCCCTCGTCGATGCGGTGCGCGCTCACCCGGAATTAGAGATCGTCGGGGTATGGACTCACCTGGCGCGGGCCGATGATGACGCCGCCACTACGGCCCAGCAAAATGAACGTTTCGCGACGGCGCTCGCGATAGTCGCCCACGCAGGCATCCAGGTGCGCTACGCCCATGCGGCAGCCGCAGGCGGAACTCTGTGGCATCCGGCCACTCACTACACCCACGTGCGCCCTGGGATCGCCCTGTACGGCATAATGCCGGATGACTCCGACGCGCGCGCGGCCGGCCTGCAGCCGGTGATGTGCTTGGAGGCCGATCTGATCTCGGTTAAGGAGGTCCCGGCCAATACTCCAGTGAGTTACGGGCATACTGAAACTTTGGGACCAACTCGCTTGGGGATCGTCCCGCTCGGCTACGCTGATGGGATTGACCGGCATGCTTCCGGCCGCGGTGAGGTGGCCCTGCCAGACGGTACCCGCGCGCGTTGCGTGGGGCGGGTATGTATGGATCAATTCATCGTCGATCTGGGGCCGCAGAGCACTGCCCGGGTGGGTGATACCGTCTGCATTTGGGGGCCGCACGGCCCTAGTGCCTCTGATTGGGCACAGGCAGCAGGAACTATCGGGTATGAGATGGTCACCCGCCTGGGAGTCCGGGTACCACGGATACATAAGGAGACACAGCGGTGAGCGCGAAGGATTCAGAATCGATCCAGTGGACGCTACCTGAAGCCGAAGATATGCGGGATCTCGGCCGCGCTCTGGCGGAAGCATTGCAACCGGGGGATATCCTCGTCCTCACCGGAGATCTGGGCGCTGGGAAAACGACCTTCACCCAGGGGCTTGGCCAGGGGCTAGGAGTGCGGGGCCGGGTCACCTCACCCACCTTTACGATCTCTCGCATTCATCCGCACCCGGGTGCAGGGCCAAATCTCGTGCACGTGGACGCTTACCGCGTAAGCGACTGCCTCGATTTAGAAACGATTGATTTGGAATCCACGGCAGCCCATGCCGTCACTGTTATCGAATGGGGGGAGGCACTGATCAAAACACTCACCCCGGATTACTTCCACCTCACCTTCGCGCGGGCGGCGGCGCACTCAACCGACTCCGACCTCACCGGTGCCGAGGGCGTTCGCACCGTGTGCCTGCGCTGCGTGGGTGCAGCCGAGCGGGATTTCAGCGCCATTCTGCCCGCCGCTCAGACGGCGTAACATACTCTATATGACCCGTTATCTGTGCCTAGATACTTCTGCCGGCACCAGCGTCGCGGTGGTGGAGGACGCGACCACTGTCGCCCACGCCACTAGCGCAGACCGCTATGGACACGCTGAGAATCTTGCTCCCCTGGTGCAGCGGCTGCTCGCTGATCAGCGGCCCGACGTCGTCGTCGTAGGCACTGGCCCGGCTCCTTATACCGGGCTGCGGGTGGGGATTATGACGGCCCGCACCCTCGCTTTTGCCTACGATATCCCGGTGTGGGGAGTGAGCGTTTTAGACGTCCTCGCCCGCCAAGCCTTCGATACTTTCCCGACGACGGCGCAGGTGTGTGCGGTCAGTGATGCACGCCGGCGGGAGGTCTACGCTGCCGTCTATGAGGCCGACGGTGCCGATAACGTCCATCGCGTGCGCGGACCGCTGGTGACGGCACCCGCTCAGGTGCCTGATGCGGAGCTCTATGCCGGCCAGGTTGATTTACTGCCCGTCCAAGACGCTGTACTGCCACTCACCGTCGATCCCGCTGTGCTCGCGCGCCTAGGGCGGGCGCGCCACGCCGTCGGCGCGGAACTACCGACGGAGCCGCTGTACTTGCGAGAGCCAGATATTCACCGCGGCGCTCGAGCATGAGTGACCCCCATATTCGGCCGCTCGGCCTGGAGGACTTACCCATCCTTATGACGTATGAGGGGGAGCTCTTTGGGTCGGACCGGTGGAGTGAAGCACTCTACCGGTCCGACATTGTTCGCACGGACCGGCAGTGGTGGGCGATTGAGACGCCGGACGGCACGTTCGCGGGCTGGGCTGGTGTCATGGTGGGGCCGCAAGCCGATCTGCTCACGATTGGGATAGTTCCTGCCTACCAGGGGCGGGGATGGGGGCGAGCCCTTCTGCAATGGTGCCTAGAAAATGCGCGAGAAGCAGGTAGTCGGGAAATATTTCTCGAAGTCCGCGTGACAAATAAAGAAGCCCTTAATTTATATCAATCAATTGGGTTTGCGGAAATAGGTATTCGACGCCGATATTACCGAGATGGTATCGATGCGGCTGTCATGCAACTTCGCCTGGCCGAACCGTCTCCGGGACCGCTAGGGAGCTGTTAATTACGCAAGGAGGTTCGCGCGAAAATGGGCCTTTTTTGGCCTAAAGTCCCGGACGTGACGTAAAACTCTGTGGCCAGACAACAAACCCGCACCGATCTATACGGAACCGCCCAATTGCGACCTGCGTTGTCGGTATTATCGAAACGTGGTCTCAACATCTATTGCGACGAAGAAAGCACGGCAAACGTCTGTCGCCCTCAAGATCGGCATGGCGGTTACCGGCATTATCTTCGTCCTTTTCATCCTGATGCATATGTACGGCAACCTGAAGATGTTTGCCGGTGCTGAGGCGTACAACGAATACGCCCACCACCTGCGTACCTTCGGGGAGCCCATCTTGCCCTATGAGGGTCTGCTGTGGATCTTGAGGATTGTGCTGCTTGCTTGCTTAGTGCTGCACGTCTATGCAGCCGCTCGCCTGTGGCGCCGCGCCAAAGCAGCCCGTGGTACCAGCTACGAAGTCAAACACACTCTGGCCCAGACTTACGCCTCTCGTACGATGCGCTGGGGTGGGGTCATCCTGCTTCTGTTCATCATCGTGCACATTCTGCAGTTCACCACTTTGACATTGCAGTTCGGTGGGGACTACACGCAGATCGAACCCTACGCACGTATGGTCGTTGCCTTCGAAAACTGGTGGGTCTACCTCATCTACCTGGTCGCCATTGCTTCCTTGAGTATGCATGTGCGCCACGGGGTGTGGTCCGCTATGGCAACGCTGGGAGGGAACAAGAAGCGTCGTCAAGACACGATCAACCTGGTGGCTATTTTGGTGGCTGCGTTGGTATTCGTTGGCTTCATGCTTCCGCCGACCGCGATCCTGTTCGGCTGGATTGGCCTGTAAGGATCGTAGGAAAGGAGAAGGAAGAAAATGACTGAACTCATTGACGGCCTGTACACCCTCGGTGAGCCCGTAGCCGATACGAAGGCTCCCAAGGTTGCCATTGACAAAGTATGGTCCGAACGCAAGTTCCAGGCCAAGCTCGTCAACCCGGCCAACCGCCGTAAGCTACACGTCATCATCGTCGGAACCGGCCTCGCTGGCGGTGCCGCTGCCGCCTCCCTGGGTGAAATGGGTTATAACGTTGACGCTTTCTGCTACCAGGATTCCCCGCGTCGCGCCCACTCCATCGCCGCCCAGGGCGGTATCAACGCAGCTAAGAATTACCGCAACGACAACGACTCTATCTACCGCCTGTTCTACGACACAGTCAAGGGCGGCGACTACCGCTCGCGGGAGACTAACGTCTACCGTCTGGCTGAAGTCAGCGCCAATATCATCGACCAGTGTGTGGCCCAGGGTGTCCCCTTCGCGCGCGAGTACGGCGGCCTGCTGGATAACCGTTCCTTCGGTGGTGTGCAGGTATCCCGTACATTTTACGCTCGCGGCCAGACGGGCCAGCAGCTGCTGATCGGCGCCTACCAGGCGCTCGAACGGCAGGTGGGTGCCGGCACCGTTACCATGCATTCCCGGCATGAGATGCTTGACCTCATCGTCGTCGATGGGCGCGCTCGCGGTATTGTCGCCCGCGATATGGCCACCGGGGAGATCGAAACTCACACCGCCGACGTCGTCGTCCTGGCTACCGGCGGGTACGGCAACGTGTTCTTCCTGTCGACTAACGCGATGGGATGTAATGCGACCGCCGCCTGGCGTGCCCACCGCTTGGGAGCCTACTTCGGTAACCCCTGCTACACCCAGATTCACCCGACCTGTATCCCGGTCTCCGGTGACTACCAGTCCAAGCTCACCCTTATGAGTGAGTCGCTGCGTAACGACGGCCGTATTTGGGTTCCCAAGAAGGCCGAGGATTGTAAGAAGGATCCGCGTCAGATCCCCGAAGAGGATCGCGATTACTACCTGGAGCGGAAGTACCCGGCCTTCGGTAACCTGGTGCCCCGTGATATCGCGTCCCGGGCTGCCAAGCAGGTGTGTGATGAGGGGCGCGGCGTGGGCCCGACGGGCTTGGGCGTGTACCTCGACTTTGCCGATGCTATCCAGCGCATGGGTAAAGACCAGGTCTCTGCCAAGTACGGCAACCTGTTCGACATGTACGAGCGCATTACCGGCGAGAACCCCTACGAGGTTCCGATGCGCATCTTCCCGGCTGTGCACTACACCATGGGGGGCCTGTGGGTTGACTACGATCTGCAGTCCAATATCCCAGGTCTGTTCGTCACTGGGGAAGCAAACTTCTCCGACCACGGTGCGAACCGGTTGGGTGCCTCGGCTCTGATGCAGGGACTGTCCGATGGCTACTTCGTACTGCCCAATACGATCAACGACTATCTTGCTGCCGGTCCATTCGAAAAGATTGGAGCTGACCACCCTGAGGTGCAGGCGGCTCGCCAGCGAGTCACCGACCGTATCGATCAGCTGTTGGCCGTGGACGGCACCCGTTCGGTCGATTCCTTCCACAAAGCGCTCGGCCACATCATGTGGGAGCGCTGCGGGATGGAGCGTACTGAGGAAGGCTTGCAACAGGCAATCAAGGATATTCGCGCGCTGCGCGAAGAGTTCTGGCGTGACGTCAAGATCATCGACAAGTCTCGCGATCTTAACCAGGAGCTGGAGAAGGCCGGCCGAGTGGCGGATTTCCTGGAACTGGGGGAGCTCATGTGTATCGACGCGTTGCATCGCCGTGAATCCTGTGGTGGTCACTTCCGCGCTGAATCCCAAACCGAAGACGGTGAGGCGCTGCGTCATGACGACGAATTCGCCTACGTTGCGGCCTGGGAGTACACCGGCGAGGGGCAGCCGCCAATCTTGCATAAGGAAGACCTCGTGTACGAGTACGTCGAGATGAAGCAGCGGAGCTACAAGTGAACATCACCCTGAGAATTTGGCGTCAAGCCGGCCCCAAAGAGTCCGGCAAGCTAGTCGACTATCAGCTCAAGGGCGTCTCCGAGCACATGTCCTTCCTGGAAATGCTCGACGTCCTCAACGAAGAGCTATTCGCCCGCGGGGAAGAACCGGTTGCGTTCGACTCTGACTGCCGCGAAGGTATCTGCGGTATGTGCGGCCTCGTGATCAACGGCATTGCCCACGGTCCCGAGCGCACTACTACCTGTCAGTTGCATATGCGTACCTTCAAGGATGGCGACACTATCACCATCGAACCTTGGCGTTCCAAGGCCTTCCCGATCATCAAAGACCTCGTAGTTGATCGGCGCGCCTTTGACCGCATCATCGCCTCCGGTGGGTATATCTCGGTTAATACCGGGGCCGCCCCCGAGGCACACTCGGTACCGGTGCCCAAGCCGGATGCAGACCGTGCCTTCGAAGCCGCAGCCTGTATTGGCTGTGGGGCGTGTGTTGCGGCCTGCCCCAACGCATCTGCCATGTTCTTCACCGCCGCCAAGATCACCCACCTGGGGATGCTCCCGCAGGGGCAGCCTGAGCGGGCTGCGCGCGTGGTGAAGATGCTCAACCAGCACGACGCCGAAGGATTTGGTGGCTGCACCAATATCGGCGAATGTGCGGCGGTATGCCCCAAGGAGATTCCGCTGGATGTTATCAGTCAGCTGAACGCAGATCTGCGTAAATCCTGGGTTAAGGGCAACTAACGCACCTGAGACCACTCAGCGCGGCCGGAGCATTCGGCCGCGCTGATTATTTTCCCGTCCCACCACTGGTTGCTGTCCGCTTAGAGAATTTGACCCCGGACCGGAGGGTCGTAGCGGGCAGCGGACGGCGCGGTTGCCGTAGGATGGAAAAACCTGTCCGCCATTAAAACTAACTCAATGGAGAGAGCCATGGCCGATACCGCCGTGAGGGAGAAACCCTCATTTTCTCCCGAAGAAGAAAAGCTTATTATCCGCAATAAGCAGGGGGTACCCGTAGGGGTCCGCCCGCATCACCGCTGGACCCCCGCCAAAATCGCCCTGTGGGTGGTGATCTCCCTCGTGGGCGCGGTGGGATGGACTATGCTCGCGCTGTGGCGGGGCGAAGAAGTTAATACCATCTGGTTCGTCATCACTGCCGTATGCACCTACGCTATCGGATACCGTTTTTATGCCCTGTATATCCAGCGCAAAATTATGCGCCCCGACGATTCCAACGCCACCCCGGCTGAACGGATCAACAACGGTAAGGACTATGACCCCACTCACCGGGTGGTCCTTTACGGCCATCACTTTGCGGCCATCGCCGGTGCCGGGCCACTGGTAGGCCCAGTACTCGCGGCCCAGATGGGCTACCTGCCTGGCACCCTGTGGATCATCTTCGGCGTCCTCATCGCTGGGGCGGTGCAGGACATGCTCGTCCTGTTCTACTCCATGCGCCGTAACGGCCGCTCCCTAGGGCAGATGGCCGCTGATGAGATCGGCAAGATCGGCGGGGCCGTGGCCACCGTGATCGTTCTGGTTATGCTCATGATCGTGCTAGCGGTCCTGGCTATGGTCTGTGTCAATGCCCTGGCTGAGTCCCCCTGGGGCGTATTCTCCGTCGGTGCTACCATTCCGATCGCGGTCCTCATGGGGCTGTGGCTGCGCTACATCTCACCCGGTAAAGTCACCCAGGTCTCTATCGTTGGCTGCGCGGCACTTATCGGTGTCATCATCGCCGGCCGCTGGGTAGGGGAGTCTGAGCTGGGGCGCTCCATCTTCCACCTTTCACCCACCACGCTGGTGTGGTGCATGATCATTTACGGCTTTTTCGCGGCAGTCCTGCCCGTGTGGGTGCTGCTCACCCCACGTGACTACCTGTCGACGTTCATGAAGGTCGGCACCATTGTCGTCCTGGCACTCGGGATTATTGTGGTGCGTCCACTGGTGCAGATGCCGGCCGTCACCGAATTCGCAGCCAATACGGAGGGGCCGGTTTTTGCCGGTACGCTCTTCCCATTCCTCTTCATTACTATCGCCTGTGGCGCACTATCCGGTATGCACGCGATGGTATCGT
Organism: Actinomycetes bacterium; assembly: GCA_023387755.1. Classification (GTDB taxonomy): domain Bacteria; phylum Actinomycetota; class Actinomycetes; order Actinomycetales; family Actinomycetaceae; genus Bowdeniella. The sequence continues at coordinate 12,555 of JAEWHO010000009.1, forward strand.
CTGGCACCACGCCGAAGATGGTGCAGAAGGAATCCCAGGTCCGGATGATCGGATATGCCGGCATGCTGATGGAGTCCTTCGTTGCGATTATGGCTCTTGCCGCGGCAGTGTCCCTAAACCAAGGCATCTACTTCGGTATGAACACGTCTAAGGCTACAGTCGATAAGCTGGCAGGCCCTGAGATCGTGCAGACCGTAACAGACCGTGAGGAACTCACCGCTGCTGCAGTAGGCAACCTCAACGTCACGAATATGCACGGCGATCCGATCTCCGTGGTGTGGGATTCCTGGGATGAGAACGGCAATGACAAGGTCTACGAAGGTGCCGAGGCTTTCAAGCAGCTAGCCCATGATGTCGGGGAAGAGTCCGTCGTATCTCGTACCGGCGGCGCCCCAACGCTAGCGGTCGGCATGGCCAATATTCTCCACCAAATCGGGGGAGGCCAGGCCATGATGGGCTTCTGGTATCACTTCGCCATTATGTTTGAGGCCCTCTTCATCCTCTCCGCCGTCGACGCCGTTACGCGGGTGGCCCGCTTCCAACTCTCGGACGCCCTCGGCAATATCATGCCGCGTTTCCGGGATCCTTCCTGGCGGGTAGGCGCCTGGCTGTGCACCGGTATCGTTGTGGCCTCCTGGGGTTCCTTGCTGCTCATGGGGGTCACCGATCCGCGCGGTGGTATCCAAACCCTCTTCCCACTCTTCGGTATTGCTAACCAGCTCATTTCCGCAGTGGCACTCCTGGTCGTGACGGTGATGGTGGTGCGTAAGGGTTACGCCAAGTGGGCGTGGATTCCGTTCATCCCATTCGTCTTCGATACGGCCGTAACCTTCACAGCCAGCTTCCAAAAGATCTTCTCCACCGACCCACTGGTGGGTTATTGGCAGCAGTGGCGCAACGCCCGCGAGCTGCTCCCCACCCTGACCGACCCGGAAAAGATCAATATTCAGCAGGCAATCATCCGCAACACGTTCATTCAGGGGACGATGTCGATTATCTTCGTCGCGGCCGTCGCATTCGTAATCGTGACAGCGATTATTCGGATTATGCACACCCTGCGTACCGGGGATAGGACGACGTCGGAGGAGCCGTATCAGGAATCCAACTTCTTCGCCCCCGGCACCATGATTGCGAGCGAGCTGGATAAGAAACTCGTGGCCGAATACGAACAGGTTGGCGACCCGAACCTCATCCCGGTGATGAAGCGTGAGCGATAGCCACTGGGCAGCAGCGCTGGCCCGCCAAGCGGGCCAGCGCCTGCGCGCTCTGCGGCACCTGTGGCGTGAATTCACTGGGGAGGCCGCCTACGACAAGTATGTGGAGCGCCACCGCCGCGAACACCCCGACCACGAGCCCATGAGCGCCAAGGAGTTCTGGCGGGCCCGCGCTGCCTTCGCAGAAAATAACGTGCAAACCGGCTGCTGTTAGCAGGCGTATGCTTAAGGGGTGAATGACCCCCTAGTCCTCGGTATCGAATCGACCTGCGATGAAACGGGCGTGGCTCTGGTGCGTGGCACAGAGCTGCTGGCTGACGTAACCGCCACCTCCATGGATGAGTACGCCCGCTACGGCGGGATCATCCCGGAGATTGCCTCGCGCGCGCATCTGGAGTCTTTCCTGCCCACCTTGCGGGCAGCCCTAGAAAAGGCCGGGGTGACGCTTGCCGACGTCGACGCCCTCGCATGCGCGGCCGGGCCGGGCCTGATCGGTTCGCTGACCGTCGGGACTGCAGCCGCGAAGGCCTTGGCGTTGGCCACGGGTAAACCCCTGTACGGCGTGAACCATATTCTGGGACATATCGCCGTGGACGAACTCGTCCACGGCCCCCTGCCGACCCCCGTCGTCGGGCTGGTAGTCTCCGGGGGGCACTCCAGTCTGCTGCTCATCCGCGATCTCGCCACCGACGTGAGTGAACTGGGAGGCACACTCGACGACGCCGCTGGCGAAGCCTTCGATAAGGTCGGCCGACTCCTCGAACTGCCCTACCCAGGCGGGCCTCATATCGACCGGCTCTCCCAGGAAGGTGACCGGGAAGCCATCGCATTTCCGCGCGGGCTGTCTCAGGCAAAGTTCCGGGATCGCTACCCCTATGATTTTTCCTTCTCCGGCGTGAAAACTGCGGTGGCGCGGCACGTGGAAGGCCTACAGCGCGAGGGGATCAACCCGGCTGATCACAAAGCAGACATTGCTGCCTCGTTCAGCGAGGCAATTAACGACTCCCTGGTGGAGCGCTCCATCCGTGCTTGCCGCGATCACGACTGCCGCGTCCTCGTCATTGGCGGCGGTTTCTCCGCGAATTCGCGACTGCGTGAGCTCGCCGAAGAACGAGCCGGCCGGGAGGGGATTGAGGTGCGCGTCCCGCCGATCCGCTATTGCACCGATAACGGAGCTATGATTGCCGCTCTCGGATCGGTACTAGCCCGCCGCGGGATTAGTCCGAGCGGTATCGAATTCTCTAATGATTCCAGCATGCCGCTGGATGTGGCCTGCCTCTAGCCGCGTTCTGGTTTCGCCCCGCCGGTGGCGTCGCTGCGCACAATCAGCCGCTCTGGCTGGCGCTGGAAACTAAAATCAGCCGGCGGGATAGGCCGGTCCGCTTTCATCTCCTCTACCAGATACTGCGCCACCGCCTCCAATGACCCGCCGTGAGCTTCGGCCACCTGCCGCTGCCGCTCGTAGCCGGCCCCGCCGGTGAGAATATCGCCTACCCAACCCAGCTGTTCGCGGCAGCCTAAGCGCTGCGCGGTCGGCTCGAGATCGGTGAGCATTTGCGCAACCGTCTCCCTGACTGGTGCCTGGTGCCCGGCCTCATCGAGGATTAACTCCGCGTCCATGCCATAGCGAGCAGAGCGCCACTTATTTTCCTCCACGAACCAGTCCGGGAGAGTAGGCAGGGATTCGCCGTCGTCGAAACGCTGCGAAAAATCCTCCACTAAACAGTGAATGAGGGCGCAGATTGCGAGTACCTCTCGCAGATTCGACGACGCATCACACACCCGCACCTCGATAGTTCCCAACCGTGGCGCCGGGCGGATATCCCAGCGCAACTCATCGACGCTGCGAATCACCCCGGTATTGACCATGCCCTCCACATAGCCCTCAAACTCGTGCCAGTGGTCGAACTGGCGCGGCACCCCGGCGGTCGGTAATTGCTGGAAAACCATGGCCCGGTTGGAGGCGTAGCCGGTCTCATCACCTGCCCAGTATGGGGAGGAGGCCGCCAGGGATTGCAGGTGCGCGAATCGCGTGAGGAGGGCCCGGATTAACGGGAGTACCTTGGCGCGCTCTTCCACCCCCACGTGCACGTGGATCCCATAGAGCAGCATCTGCCGCCCCCAGTAGCCGGTACGTTGGACGAGTTCGGCATATCGCTCTGATTCAGTCACGCGCTGATAGGCCGGGCGCGCAAAGGGATGGGAGCCGGCACTGGCCAGTTCAATCCGCAGAGCGGCCGTGATGGGGCGCAGCCGAGTGACGTATTCGGCCAAATCATGCCCGCATTCGGTGATGGTCTGGTGCGGGTGAGAGGTGACTTCTACCGTATTTAGCAGCATCTCTTGGACGATATGTTCGCTCTTGCCGTACGTCTCGTAGACGGCACGCAGTACCGCATCAGCACTTTGACGCAGATCGAGCGTATCCTTATCGACCAACTGCAGTTCCCATTCAATGCCCACGGTGGAGCGCTGGGAGGACGCGAACTCTACTGCCATATATCTATGTCACCACGGATTCGCGATCACGGCTCGATTAGGCAGATACTGATACGCCACGTTCCACTAGCAGCGCACTGTGGCGGCCCTGGACGCGGGTCATAATAAGGGTGGCACTCTCCTCGCCTTTGAGTGCCAGTTGTTTACGTAGGCGCGCCGGGTCAACGGCGGTTCCGCGTTTGAGGATCTCTAGCCGCCCAATGTGACGACGCCGCAACTCGCCTCGTAACTTTTTCGCATTGGCGGGTAGGACGTCGGTGACCCGGTACGAGCGGGTGCCAGCCCAACCGGCCGCGTCCTTGTCTGAGGTGAGGTAAGCGATGGCGTCGCTGACGAGGTGAGCGTCGAGGTGATCGGCGGCGGTGGCGAGGGCCCCGGCCCGTAACACCGCCGGGTCGACGTCGTGGATGAAATCTCCTAGCTCACCCGCTGGCACCTGGGCGGCAGGCTGGGTGGGATCGGTGAGGGGGGCGCCGGTACCGGCTGTAGCCGAGATCGCTACGGCGCCGGCGTCGGATAACACCAGGGCGGAGCGGCCAGGCCCCTCCGCGGCGAGCTCCCCACACCATATCGCTGCCTCCACCAGTTCGCCCTGGACCGAGGTCCACTGCACATGAGCATCGTGGGGGAGGTCTTCATAGTGAATGCCAGGGGCAACCTTCACGCCCAGATTGGGAACCTGTTCGCGCAGCCCCAGGATTGTGGACAACGATGGCGACCACTCTTCCGGATGGTTGATGCGGCCGTGCTCATCACGCCGGGCGGGATCCGCGAACGCGCCGTCAACGTCGCTGAGATCGGTATCCTCAATACGCTGCTGGCGGACCGTGACGCCGGGAAATTGGCGGAGGTTGAGTAGAGCTAGGGCAGCGTGGGCTTCATCCATGTCGACGGCGAGAACGTCCAGCCCGAGGCCTGCGAAGGCGAGCGACTCCGCCCCGATCCCGCAGCCGAGATCGGCTATGCGGCGGCAACCGGCGGTGCGGAATCGCTGGGCATGGCGGGTGGCGACTTCTAGGCGGGTGGCCTGTTCCAATCCGGCAGTGGTGTAGTAGAGGTCAGCCGCGAAGGGGCCGAATTTGCTGGCTGCCTTTGCCCGCAGCCGCTGCTGAGTCAGGGCTGCCGCGATTAACTCTGGATCGTGACCGACTTGGCGGAGCTGGTTGGTAATCGCCAGCACGTCGGCGGGGGAGTGGATGGGGGGAAGATCTGCCAGGAGGGCAGGCCCCGGCGGCGTGAGAAGGCGCATGAGGCCGCGTACCTCTGGATCCATACGAGCGAGCCTAATCGGTTATGCGCGCAGGGGACAATCTAGCCGGACTCCGGGCAGGTGCATGCCTGTGGCAGAAAAGGATCTAGCTGCCGGGAAAGCAGCGCTCCCCACCCCGATCTAACCGCGAACCGGAGCCACCTGTACGATACGCGATAGGCGAACCGCCCTGGCACTCCCCTTGACCGAGTGCTAAGAGCAGCATAAGTTAGTGGATGGAAGCAGTCGTGAGACTGCGACTCGTACCCACGCCCCGACCCCCGCGACGGCGGGCAGGTATGTGTCCCGACCATTGTTCTATGTGAAGGAAGGGGAGGTCCGAAGTGTCGATCTCCATCAAGCCGCTCGAGGACCGTATCGTCGTCCAGACCCTCGAAGCTGAGACCACCACCGCATCCGGGCTGGTTATTCCGGATACCGCCAAGGAAAAGCCCCAGGAGGGTAAGGTTCTGGCCGTTGGCCCGGGCCGCGTGGATGACAACGGCAATCGTGTGCCGGTCGACGTTGCCGAAGGCGACGTCGTGATCTATTCCAAGTATGGCGGCACCGAAGTGAAGTTCGGTGGCGAGGAATACCTCATCCTCTCCGCTCGCGATATCCTCGCGATCGTGGAGCGCTAATACCGCGATAGACAAAAGGGACCGCCCACCACACGGTGGGCGGTCCCTTTTCGTGCGTGAAGATGCCGGTGGCGATCCTCAGTTGATATGGGTGGGTGCTGTTCGCTTAACACCCGGGGGCACATTAGCGGGCCCGGACGAGTGCCGGCTTGCGCCGAGTGAAGTACTCGCGCCGCTCATCTTCGGACATACCACCCCATACGCCATAGGGTTCACGGACAGCCAGAGCATGTTCGCGACACTGATCCAAAACGGGGCAGGTGGCGCAGATAGCCTTAGCGGCGTTATCGCGGTTGCGGCGCTTGCGGCCACGTTCGCCTTCTGGGTGGAAGAACAGGTCTGGATCGGCATCCCGGCAGGCACCCTCGTACTGCCATTCCCACAAATCCATAATCGGACCGGGCAGGCGGGAGATCTCAGCCATCCTCGTCACTCACCTTTTCTCTGTCAGCTATTCTCTGTCAGCTTTCGGACGGCGGAGAAAGGATCATACCGTCCGCTGTGAACACGCACCACTGTAGCAAACGTTGCGTAAGTTGTTCAAGCCCCTTCAGGTTTTGCGAAACTTGTTCGTATTGTGTTCGCCACACCTGCCTTCGCCGTGATTACGGGGTTAGGGGCGCAGGTGGGTGGAGCGGTTCTGCAACGATTTGCATGCTTTGGGAGAGCGCGAGGTAACAAAAAGTAGGGCTTGCCGGATTTTCAACTCGCGGCATCGCGGCAAAAGCGTGACAATCAAATAAGATGAGTCCGAAGATAGCCACCTTAGTCAGTTTCTAGGCGGTGCTGTGGGCGCCGGATTTCGGCGAATATCAGCCGTGATCGTGTGAGCGAGGGTGGCTAGGGCCGGGATGTCCGGCGCAGCAGAGGGAGGTTACCGACGTGTCCGCCAGCGAACTGCCTGACGCGCCGCTCACCGTCGCAGCCGTGGCCGCAAGATTAGGAGTTGTTGCCTCAACTCTGCGCACCTGGGACCGTCGCTATGGGCTGGGCCCCTCGTCTCATGAAGCCGGCTCCCACCGCCGTTACACCCCGGCCGACGTTGCCCGCCTGGAACGCATGCGGGCCTTGACCGTGCAGGGGGTTGCCCCCAGCGATGCCGCCCGCATTGCCATGGCGGAAGCAGCGGCAGATGCCCCCGTGCAGGAAACCCGGGCTGGGGCGAGGCGCCGGCGGGCGCTGAACGTCGTCGGGGAAAGTGATGTGGTGTGTGACCCGTTCACCCTGGCTGCGGCGGCCCTAGAACCCGACCCCGCACGGGTGGAGCGGATCATTAATTTTGCGATTGGGCGGCTCGGCCTAGTTCCGGCATGGGTGGGCGTGATCCGCCCCGCCGTCAGGATTTTGCGGGAGAAAACCCGGGCTGACCGTCCCGGCGTCGAACCGGAGGTTACGATTGCGGCTGGCTTATGCGACGTCATCTCTCGCATGGATCTGCCCCCTATCAGCGACGATGCGCCCGCTATTGGGCTCATCTCTGGCCCGCACGGGATCATGCACGGGCAAGTAATCGCGGCGGAACTCGCTCGCCGAGGGGCCGACGTTTACATGTTGCGCGGAGCTCATATCAGCGACGGCGATGACGTTATCTCCATGATCGATCGTCACCGGGTGCGCGCGGTGGTTGCAGTAGGGCAGGTGCCGGCGCTGGAAGCGATTATGATGTCGGTCTCCGAGCAGGAAGGGTGTACCGGATTTGTGGTCGGGGCCTACGCCGCGGGGATTTGGCTGCCCCACATCCACCAGGTGCGCACAGTGCCCGCCGTGGTTGAAGAAACGAGTGAACTGCTCGGTTTGTGAGCAGCAGGTGGAATCGGGGGGCGCGCCCCCGTTAGACTGCCCGTGTGAGCGAGGATCCCTTCGGCCTGATCGGCCTTACCTATGACGACGTTTTACTCCTGCCCGGAGCTACTGATGTGGTGCCCAGTGAAGTTGATACTTCCACTCAGCTAACCTCCCGAATCCGCCTGCGTATTCCGCTGTTATCTGCGGCTATGGATACCGTCACCGAAGCGCGCATGGCGATCGCGATGGCCCGCCAGGGCGGTATCGGTATCCTGCACCGTAACCTGTCCATTGAGGAACAGGCTGCCCAGGTGCACACCGTCAAGCGCAGTGAATCGGGCATGATTAACGACCCCGTCACTGTTGGCCCGGATGCAACCGTGGGGCAACTCGATCAGCTGTGCGGCCGCTATCGGGTCTCCGGCCTGCCGGTGGTGGATCACGATGGCCGTCTGGTGGGTATCATTACCAACCGCGATCTGCGCTTTGTGAACCCGGCGGATTTTGATGCCACCCGGGTCCGTGACGTCATGACTCCGATGCCGCTCGTGACCGGCAAGGTCGGTATCGACCGCGATGAGGCCCGCCGTCTCTTGGCTGAAAATAAGATCGAAAAACTCCCCTTGGTAGACGATGAAGGCAAACTGCGCGGCCTCATTACGGTCAAGGACTTTGTGAAGTCCGAGCAGTACCCCAATGCCACCAAGGATGCCGACGGACGTCTCGTCGTCGGGGCAGCGATCGGATACTGGGGCGACGCCCGCGAACGGGCCGGTGCTCTGATGGAATCCGGGGTGGATGTGCTCGTGGCCGATACTGCCAATGGGGAAGCACACTTGCTGCTGGAGATGGTGCGCGAACTCAAACGTGACCCGGCCTTTAAGCACGTCGATATTATCGGCGGGAATGTGGCCACCCGCGAGGGCGCACAAGCCCTGGTAGATGCCGGTGTCGACGCCGTGAAGGTGGGCGTGGGGCCCGGATCGATCTGCACCACCCGCGTCGTCGCCGGGGTGGGCGTGCCGCAGGTGACGGCGGTTCATTTGGCCTCCCTGGCGTGTAAGGAGGCTGGCGTCCCAATTATTGCCGACGGCGGCCTGCAATACTCCGGTGATATCGCTAAGGCGATTGTGGCTGGGGCGTCCACCGTGATGCTCGGGTCCCTGTTGGCGGGCTGTGAGGAATCGCCCGGTGAACTGGTATTCGTTAATGGCAAACAGTACAAGCACTATCGGGGGATGGGGTCGCTCGGCGCGATGGCCTCGCGCGGTCGCGTGTCCTACTCCAAGGACCGCTACTTCCAGGCAGATGTATCTTCTGATGACAAGATCGTGCCGGAAGGGATCGAAGGGCAGGTGCCTTTCCGGGGTCCGCTCGGGGCAGTGGCCTACCAGCTCGTGGGCGGCCTGCACCAGTCCATGTTCTATGTGGGAGCGCGCACTATCGAGGAGCTGCAGACTAAGGGGCGGTTCGTGCGCATCACCAGCGCCGGTCTGAAGGAATCCCATCCGCACGATGTGCAGATGACGGTGGAGGCACCAAACTATACGCGCGGGATCTAGGCGCGCCTAGCGGTAGGCGCAGTTCAATCAGCTGTGGTGGGAGACGATGCGCTGCATCGTCTCCCATTGCGTTTCCATAGACTCAACCAGCGTCATTTGAGTGCGGGTACGGTCGAGATTATGTTCCGGCCGATGAATCTTAAAGTAGTGGTCCCCGGCCAGATAGTCGGTCAGGAACCGCATTCCACATTCGAGGGTCATCATCTTCGCCCCGGCCGGCAACAGCTCCTTTTCGGTAGCCGTCAGACTCGGCCCGGTTTGGGACAGGAAGCCGCGTGTGAACACCTCGAAGAGCTCCATCGAACAGTGCACGGTACCGAGGTCGCGCTCATCCTCCAGCGCCGTCGAGGCACCGAAACGGATCGAGTCACCAAAGTCGTTGACGGCCAGGCCCGGCATAACCGTGTCCAGGTCGATGACGCAGATCCCCTCGCCGGTGCCGTCATCGATCATGACGTTATTGAGTTTGGTGTCGTTGTGGGTGACGCGCAGGGGAAGTAATTCACGGTCAATCCCGGCAAATAGTTCAGTGAAGTCGGCACGCTCCAGGTAGAAGTCAATCTCGGCTGTCACCGCATCGGCGCGGCCACACACGTCTGCCTCCACCGCGTCCCGCAGCGCCTGCAGTCGGGCCGGGGTGTCGTGGAAATGGGGAATGGTTTCGGTGAGGTCGGCGGCCGGGAAATCGGCTAGAAGCCGCTGAAACTCCCCGAAAGCAACCCCGGCCTGTTCGAAATGGTGCGGTTTTTCGACCAGGTCATAGGTGCGGGCGGCTCCGATGAACTGATACATGCGCCAACATTCGCCCGCTTCATCGACCAGATAGGGGCCCCCGCCCTTCGTGGGCAAGAGCCGCAGGGCGCGGCGATCGGCGTCGGGATGATCACTGACGGCGCGGCGCAGGTGATCGCACACGGCGATAATATTCGCCATCAGGGCGTGAGGATCGGTGAAAATATCAGTGTTAATGCGTTGCAGGATCGCTGCTGAGTCGGTGCTGGCATCCACCTTGAACGTGTCATTAATATGTCCGCTACCGTAGCGGGCAATCCGGGTTGGAGTAAGAGGGTAGGCGGCGACGGCGGCGTGCACCCGCTCAGTGCTGAGATCCAACATGGTGATTCCTTTCCGTTACCACCAGTCTAGTGTCGATCAGCTCCGAACAAAAATACCCAAAGACAATCAGAGAACAGATGGGTCGATCGGCCAGTGGTCACTAGCACCAGGGCCTGTCAGGCCTTTGGATTCACGCCATTGATTGAAGCCACGGGCCCACTTTTGGTGGGCAGCGACCTGCCACGTGTGTAGTTGGGATAGTTCCATCTGGGCCGCTTGTTCGTAGCGGCGGGCGATTTCCCGCAGTACATCCAACGTAGCCAATACATCCACTTCAGCATCGTGCAGATCGGCGGCGGCTTGCTGCCCGTAGAACTCCACCAGATCACCGAGCCGGCGTTTGCCGCGCCGGTAGCGGTCGAGCTCGCGGTCCAGTACCAATGGATCAATAACCGGGCAGATATCAGCGGCCGACCCCAGCGGCGGTAACTGGTGGCGGGTGAGTTCAGCCTGCAGAATCGTCAGGTCAAAAGCAGCATTGTAAGCCACCACCGGGGTTCCGGCCGCGAAAGCCTGACGCAGTAGGCCAGCAATCTCAGCTAGCGCCGGTGCCGGTGCTTGGCCCTCCCGCTGCGCCCTCTCGGTGGTAATACCGTGCACGTTGGCGGCCGCTTCCGGGATTTCCACACCGGGATTCAGCAGCCAGGTGCGTATCTGGCGGCCGCCCGCGCCGTCGTCGTACACCAACGCCGCGGTTACGATCCGGTCCGAGGTGGGATTAACGCCGGTGGTCTCAGTATCGAAACCCAAAAGGGGCTGCTGCGCCCAGGACATAGTCGATTCTCCTTGGTCGGTCTTCTCTCACTGTGACATATCGGCGAGCCTTAGTGTGTCATACCAGGTACCCCTACCGTGTCACACCCGCGGGGTAGCGGAAAAATGATTCGCGCAAAGATAGCCTAGGAGGGTGAGCTACGAAATTGAGATCGGCCGCGCCAAACGTGCACAGCGCGCCTACAGCCTCGACGATATCGCCGTCGTTCCCGCCCGGCGGACCCGCGACCCCGAAGATGTATCCGTCTCCTGGCAGATTGACGCGTATCACGTTGATATTCCGGTGATGGCGGCACCGGTTGATTCGGTGATGAGCCCGGAGACGGCCATCTTGGTGGGCAAACTCGGCGGGATCGGGGTGCTTGACCTGGAAGGCTTGTGGACCCGCTACGAGGACCCGACGGCGCAGCTGGAAGCTATCGCCGACGTCAATGAACATGAGGCCACGGCGCTGATGCAGCGCCTATACGCCGAACCGATTAAAGCTGAATTAATCAAAGCGCGTCTGGAAGATATTCGCGCCGCCGGCGTGCCGGTTGCGGGAGCGTTATCGCCGCAGCGCACCCAAGAACTGTGGCGCACGGTCGTCGATACCGGAGTTGACCTCTTCGTTATCCGTGGCTCAGCGGTCTCCGCCGAGCACGTCTCCACCGTTAGTGAGCCGCTCAACTTGAAACATTTCATCTATGAGCTGGACGTGCCCGTCGTGGTGGGCGGCTGCGCGAGCTACACGGCGGCGTTGCATCTGATGCGCACGGGCGCGGCTGGCGTCATGGTCGGCTTTGGGGGCGGTGCCGCCCATAAAACCCGCCAAGCGCTCGGGATTCACGTCCCGATGGCCACCGCTATTGCCGACGTCGCAGCCGCGCGGCGGGACTACCTCGATGAGTCCGGTGGTCGCTACGTGCACGTCATCGCCGACGGCGGAGTCGGATTGTCTGGCGATCTCGTCAAAGCGGTTGCCTGCGGGGCCGATGCTGTCATGCTCGGCGCTGCCTTGGCCCGCTCCAGTGAGGCCCCGGGCCGGGGGTGGCACTGGGGGAGCGAAGCCCATCATCCCACGCTGCCACGGGGTGAGCGCTGCTATGTGGGCACCGTGGGGACTATGAAACAGATCCTGCACGGCCCGGCCGACCGTCCCGATGGAACGCTCAATTTTGTGGGTGCTCTGCGCCGCACCATGGCCACGACCGGCTATAGCGATGTGAAGGAATTGCAGCGCGTTCAGGTAGTGGTCTCGCCCTATCGGCCCTGCTAGCAGTCCGCGCCTGGCAGCCCGCCCGCGCGTTACTGCGCATAGGACGCCGCCCCGCCTGTACCAGGCGGGGCGGCGCGTCGTCGTCGGGATTGAAACCGGGCACCGCACTGGCGGGTGCTGCGCGGCCGGGCTGGCGGGGGCGGCGCAGCCGGGCGGTTAGAGGCCGGGGCGCTTGCCGATGGTCAGGGTTACCTCCTGGGTGCCGGCAAAGAAGTCATTGCCTTTATCATCGACCACGATAAAGGCCGGGAAGTCCTCGACGTCGATCTTCCACACCGCTTCCATGCCGAGCTCTTCGTACTCGACCACTTCCACATTTTTGATGCAGTCCTGGGCGAGGCGGGCGGCCGGGCCCCCGATGGAGCCGAGGTAGAAACCGCCGTGGGCCTGGCAGGCGTCGGTAACCTGCTGAGAGCGGTTGCCCTTGGCGAGCATCACCATGGAGCCGCCGGCAGCCTGGAACTGATCCACGTAAGAGTCCATACGTCCGGCGGTGGTGGGGCCGAAGGAGCCAGAGGGCATACCCTCTGGCGTCTTGGCGGGGCCGGCGTAGTAGACCGGATGGTCTTTGAGATACTGGGGCATCTCCTCGCCGTTATCTAGCCGTTCCTTGATTTTGGCGTGGGCGATATCGCGGGCCACAATGAGCGGGCCGGTTAGGCTCAAGCGGGTTTTGATCGGGTATTTGCTGAGCTCGGCGAGGATGTCACTCATCGGCTGGTTGAGGTCGATCTTCACCGCCGCACCCTTGCCGGTGCCGGAGACACCGTGGGTTTCAGCGTCGAGCTCCGCATCAGTGACATCGGGGAGGAACTGGCCCGGATCGAATTCGAGCTGTTCGAGGAAAACGCCGTCGGGCGTGATCTTCGCTTTGGCTTGGCGGTCGGCTGAACAGGAGACAGCGATAGCCACCGGCAGGGATGCGCCATGGCGGGGCAGACGCACGACCCGCACGTCGTGGCAGAAGTACTTCCCGCCGAACTGGGCGCCGATCCCGATCTTGCGGGTGAGGTCTAGTACCTTCTCCTCCAGCTCGGTGTCACGGAAGCCATGTCCGGCGATGGTGCCGGAGGTGGGGAGCTCGTCAAGGTATTTGGCGGAGGCGTATTTGGCGGTCTTGAGACAGAACTCCGCACTGGTGCCGCCAATAACAATAGCCAAGTGGTAGGGCGGGCAGGCAGCCGTGCCGAGGGACCGAATCTTTTCTTCCAGGAACTGCATCATCCGCTCGGGGTTGAGCAGCGCTTTGGTCTCCTGGTACAGATAGCTCTTATTGGCGCTGCCGCCACCCTTGGCCATAAAGAGGAACGAGTACTGGTTCTCATGGCCGGGCTTGGTGTCTGCATACAGTTCGATCTGGGCCGGCAGGTTGGTGCCGGTGTTCTTTTCTTCCCACATGGTGATGGGAGCATTCTGGCTGTAGCGCAGATTCAAGTGCGTGTAGGCATCGTACACGCCGCGGGAGATGTGCAGCTCGTCCGGGCCCTGGGTGAGTACATGTTGCCCGCGCTTACCCATGACGATCGCAGTGCCGGTGTCCTGGCACATGGGCAGTACCCCGCCGGCCGCGATGACGGCGTTCTTCAGCAGGTCTAGGGCCACGAATTTGTCATTCTCGCTGGCTTCGGGATCGTCCAGGATTTTACGTAGCTGCTTCAGGTGGGCGGTGCGTAGATAGTGGGAGATATCGTGTAGTGCCGTCTCGGTTAGTAGTCGCAGCGCCTCGTCAGAGACTCGTAAAAACTCGGTGCCGTCCGGGCCGGACACAACCTCGACGCCCTCACGAGTGAGGAGACGGTATTCGGTAGAGTCTGACGCGACCGGAAGCATATCTTCGTAGTGAAATTCCGCCATGGTGTGCTCCTTCGCTGGCCCGAGTGGGCTGCCGCCGCGTCCTTCACACCGGCATATCTGCGGGCCTACCATTCCAGGCTAGTCCCACCAGAAAACCGTGAGAATGAGGGTAAGGCTTACCTAAAGCTATGGCGACTTGCATAAACGGTGCGACAATGAAGGTGAACCTAACTTCGAAGGAGCGAGAATGGACTACCGAATCGAACATGACACGATGGGTGAAGTGCGCGTACCCCGCGCAGCCCTATATGCCGCTCAGACCCAACGCGCCGTTGAGAACTTCCCAATTTCCGGCAGAGGCCTGGAAAGCTACCATATTTCCGCCCTCGGTCGGATTAAGAAAGCCGCCGCCCAAGCCAACGTGGAGCTCGGGGTGATCGACGCCGCGATGGGGGAGGCGATTGTTGCGGCCGCCCAGGAAGTCATTGATGGTAAGCACGACGGCGAATTCCCCATCGATGTTTTCCAAACGGGCTCGGGGACCAGCTCCAATATGAATACCAATGAGGTGGTAGCCACCCTCGCACGGCAGAATAGTGACCATGCGGTGCACCCCAATGACCATGTGAACGCCTCGCAGTCGTCTAACGACGTCTTCCCCTCCTCAATTCATATCGCCGCCTACAGTGCGATTGAGCAGGTGCTGCTGCCGGGACTTGACCACCTGGCCACAGCTTTGGAGGATAAGGCTCGTGAGTTTGCCGGCATTGTGAAGTCCGGGCGCACCCACCTCATGGACGCCACCCCGATCACACTGGGGCAGGAGTTTTCCGGTTACGCCACCCAGATTCGCTACGGGATTGACCGGGTGCAGGCGGCCCTGCCGCGCCTGGCTGAACTACCGCTCGGCGGAACGGCCGTGGGCACCGGGATTAATACGCCGGCTGGTTTCTCCCAGCGGGTGATCGAACTGATCGCCGCAGACACGGGATACCCCTTCGTGGAAGCCCGCAACCATTTCGAAGCGCAGGCCGCGCAGGACTCCCTGGTAGAAACCTCCGGGGCGCTGCGGGTTATCGCGGTATCACTAGTGAAAATCGCTAATGACCTGCGCTGGATGGGCTCCGGGCCGCGCACCGGGATTGGGGAGCTGCACCTGCCCGACCTGCAACCTGGATCATCGATTATGCCGGGGAAAGTGAACCCGGTGGTTCCGGAAGCAACGGTCATGGTGGCAGCCCAGGTAATCGGTAATGACGCGGCCATCGCCTTTGCCGGAGCACAGGGGAACTTTGATCTGCTCGTCATGCTGCCGGTGATGGCCCGGAACCTGCTGGAGTCCATCACCCTGATCGGCAACGTTTCGCGAGTATTGGCTGATAAAACCGTAACGGGCCTGATAGCCGATGAGCAGCGTTGCCGCCGGTATGCCGAATCCAGCCCATCAATCGTGATGCCGTTGAACCGCATTATCGGCTACGAGGCCGCTGCCGCGATCGCCAAACATTCCGTGAAAGAGGGGATGACGGTGAAGGAAGCGGCCCTGGACCTCGGATATGTGGAGCGCGGCGAGATCACCGAAGAACAACTCGATCAGGCTTTGGATGTGACCACCATGGTTGGACAATAGGGCACTGTTAGAGAGGGGTATCCCGATCCCCGGGCACTGGTAACCGTCGAGGCGCTTTATCCAGCCGCTACCTTTGCCACGCAACCGTCGGCTACAGCATCGCCGTAACGTGCCTGACGAGCTCGGGCACGCGGCTAAAAGAATTGCCGCTGCCCCGAGCTCGTCACCAGGAGTCAGATCGCTTCCGGCACCTGACTAGATCGCTTCGACTGCCTGGCGGGCGATCTCCCATTCCTCATTCGTCGGCACAACCAGGACCTTCACCTTGGAAGAGTCCCGGGAGATTTCGCGGATCCCACTGGTGCGAGTGCGGTTACGAGAATGGTCGATCTTGACGCCGAGGAACTCGAGCCCTTCCGTGGCCAGTTCGCGCATAACGGCGTCGTTTTCCCCCACCCCAGCGGTGAAGGTGATGACGTCGACGCCCCCCAATACAGCCGCATAGGCACCGATGTACTTCTTGAGGCGGTGGGCATACACTGCCAGCGCCACGCGGGCGTTGCGGTCGCCTGCTTCCGCCATCGTATGAATGACACGCAGATCGTTCTGCCCGGTCAGTCCCTTCATACCGGAACGCTTATTGAGCAGATTGTCGATTGCCTCAATACTCATATTGGCATTGCGGGCCAGGTGGAAGATCGCGGCCGGGTCAATATCCCCGCTACGAGTACCCATGACCAGGCCCTCGAGCGGCGTCAAACCCATCGAGGTATCGACGGCGCGGCCATTGACGACGGCGGAGGCCGACGCGCCATTACCCAGGTGTAAAACGATCTGGCGGGCATCCATCCGGCCCAAATATTCAGCCACAGTGCGGGAGACGAACTGATGGGAGGTGCCGTGGGCGCCATAGCGGCGGATCGCGTACTTACGGGCTACCTCCCGGTCCAGGGCGTACGTTGCGGAAGCTGCCGGCAGGGACTGGAAGAAGGCGGTGTCGAATACAGCCACGTGAGGAACATCGGGCAGTAGCTCTTGGGCCACCTCGATACCACGCAGGTGGGCCGGATTATGTAGCGGCGCCAGTGGAACCAGGGCCTCAATAGTGCGGAAGACCTCGGGGTCAATAACGGTGGCGCGATCAAAGAACGCCCCGCCCTGGACTACCCGGTGACCGACCGCAACCACATTCGACTCGCGCAGATTCGGGCCGTGCTTAGCAAAGAGTTCCAACACTCGGCGCAACCCCTTGGCGTGATCACGAATAGGCGTGTCCTCTTCAACCTCGACATTGGCAGCACGATGGCGCAGGAGCGAGGTCCCCTCACCGATACGTTCTACCAGGCCGGAAGCAACCGCCGTCCCATCGGCAGGATCCACAAGCTGATACTTGATCGAGGACGACCCAGAATTAATGACTAATACGGTCTGTTGCACGTCTAACTCCTAGCCTTCTGCCTGGATGGCGGTGATCGCCACGGTATTAATGATGTCGTCAACGAGGGCGCCGCGAGACAGATCATTGACCGGCTTATTCAGGCCCTGCAAAACCGGGCCGACTGCAACCGCCCCGGCAGAGCGCTGAACTGCCTTATACGTGTTATTGCCGGTGTTGAGGTCGGGGAATACGAAGACCGTGGCTCGGCCAGCTACCTCGGAGTTGGGCATTTTCGCGGAGGCTACGGCGTCGTCAACGGCGGCATCGTACTGGATGGGGCCTTCGACCAGCAGTTCGGGGGCGCGCTCGCGGACGAGCTCAGTAGCCTTGCGGACTTTATCGACGTCGGCCCCAAAGCCGGAAGCCCCAGTGGAGTAGGACAGCATCGCAACCCGCGGTTCAATGCCGAATTGGGCGGCAGTGGCAGCGGAAGAAATGGCAATATCGGCCAGCTGTTCGGCGGTTGGGTCCGGATTGACGGCGCAGTCGCCGTACACCAGCACCCGGTCTGCCAGCAGCATCAGGAATACCGAGGACACGATCGACGTGCCCGGCACGGTCTTGATGATCTCGAAGCTCGGCTTAATCGTGTGGGCGGTGGTATGAGCCGCCCCGGAGACCATGCCGTCGGCGTATCCCAGGTGCACCATGAGCGTGCCGAAGTAGGACACATCCCGCACGATTTCACGAGCGCGGTCCTCGGTCATCCCCTTATGAGCACGCAGACGCGTATACTCTGCCGCAAACTCGTCTAAATGCTCCGAGGTGGCCGGATTAAGGATAGTAGCGGCGTCAATATTCAGGCTGAGCTCGGCGGCCCGGGCGCGGATCGCGCTTTCTTCACCTAAAATAATCAGTTTCGCGGTACCACGGGCCAGGAGTGTGGAGGCAGCTCGCAAGATGCGGTCGTCACTGCCTTCGGGTAAGACGATCGTCTTACCGGCCGCCTTGGCGCGATCAAGGAGTTCGGCTTCGAACATCAGCGGGGTGACTGCTTGAGGAGTGGACACCTCCAACAGTTGTGCGAGCTCTTCTGCCGGTAAGTGCTTTTCAGCCAACCCCAATGCGGTATCAATTTTGCGTTGTGCACCCGGGGCAAGCCCGCCGCGGGTGGTCGCGACGATACGTGCAGTCTCATAGGTATTGAGGTCACAGGTGAGTATGGGCAAGTGGGAGGCAAAGCCAGCTACTAGTTCGGTCACTTGGGGAGCGGGTTCGTAGCCGCCATTGAGGATAATGCCGGCCAGTGAAGGGAATCCCTGTGCAGCATGCGCAGCGAGCAGGGAGATGAGCAACTCAGCTCGATCCCCGGCAGCAATCGCTACCTGCCCTTCGCGCAGCCGCTCCAAAATATGGGGCACAGTCATCCCGCACACCAGCAGACTCTCCGCCTCCCGGGAGAATAGCTCCTCATTCCCGGAGACGGCGTGCGCCCCCAGCGCCTTCTGCAATTGTGCGACCGTGGGGGCCCCGAGCAGCGGTACCTCAGGGATGACCCACACCGGCAGATCGGTGTGGATGGCTGCGCGGATAGCGTCTTCGTCGGATTCACTGGCCCGGTTTACCACCACGCCGACGACGCTGGCGTGCCCGGCTGTCAGCTCATTGACACCCAGCTCTGCGACCTGGGCGATCGTCTCGGGGCGGCGCTCGTGTCCACGCACGGTGAGTAGTACCGGAGCGCCCAAGTTCGCGGCAATACGCGCGTTGAAGGCGAGTTCTGCGGGCCCGGCAACATCGGTGTAATCGGAACCGACGACGACGAGGACATCACACTGGGCCTGGGCGGTACGGCAGCGATCCACAATCGTGGACAGGGCAGCTTCGGCATCACGGTGTAGTTCCGCGTAGCTCACGCCGATAACGTCGTCGTACTCTTGCCCGGCGGAGGAGCGCTCCAGGAGTAGCTCTACCAGCGGGTCTCGCTCCTCATCTTTAACGATCGGTCGGAACACCCCGACCCGGCCTGCCCGCCGCGCGAAAGAATCCACCACCCCCAATGCGACCGTGGATTTTCCGGTTTCACCTTCCGGTGATGCAATGTAGATGGACGTAGCCATGAATCCTCCGCAGAAGAAAATAGGGGGCACGTCTAGGGTACGCGCCCCACCCGGGGTCTAGAGTGCGCTGCCCGGTGAGGAGTGCGTCACCTGTAGCACAGTTAGCTTTGCGTCGATTCGACCATATGTAGCCCGGCGACGCAGGCGACTATACCCAGCAGGAGTAATGCCTTGATGAGCGTCATAGACTCGGCACCGCTAGCCCACGCGTACAGCGCCGTCGTCACCGCCCCAACACCCACCCAGACGGCATAACCGGTACCCACGGGGATGGACTTCAACGCCCAAGCGAGCCCGCCCATGGAGACAACAGCCCCGACCACTACCCAGATAAGGGGGACCAGTTTGGTGAAACCTTCTGTACGGGCCAGGTTCACGGCCCAGATAGTTTCACACAAGCCCGAGAGTATTAAGACAATCCACGCGGCCACAGCGCTCCCTTCCGTTTCTGCTTTCACTATAGCCCGGGTGGCCCGCTAGGCTGGGGGAGTGAGCGCTTCAGTGACGGGTAAAGAATGGGTAAAGGCGGCTCTTACCCCGCGTATGGTGGTGCTCTTTATCCTGTTCACTATTGCCGCCGCTATATGCGTCCAGTTGGGCAATTGGCAGCTATCCCGCTCAATTGAACGCGGTGCTCGGGCAGCCGAGGAACAGCAAGCCGCCCAGGCACAGGCCGTCCCACGCCCCCTAGCCGAGGTACTCGCCCCACAAACCGAGTTCCGCGCCGAACATTTGGGGGCCAAAGTGAGCGTGGAGGGCAGCTACGGGGAGCAGGTGATCGTCCCGGGCCGGCAGATCGACGGGGCCCCCGCCACCTTGATCGTGACCGACCTGATCGTGGCAGGCTCCGGTGCCCACCTGCCCGTTGTGCGCGGCTGGGTTGACCCGAGCCAGGCCGGGGTGCGCGATGGCGCCGTGTACGGCGTGGATGATCCGGCGCTCGCGCCGCCGTCGGGCCCGGTCACCGTGACCGGGTACCTAGCGAACTCGGAACAAGAAACCACCCTCAGCCGCGTGCCAGGCAGCATCAACTATCTGTCCACCGCGCAACTGGTGAACCTGTGGGGCTCACCCACCTACACGGGCTACCTGGTGCTGAGTGAACAGACACCCGGGCCGGTATTACCGCAGCTCGCCCCCCAACCGAATCTGGTGAAAGATGCCGGCCAGAACTGGCAAAACCTCGGCTACGCCGCCGAGTGGTTCATCTTCGGTGGCTTCGCCCTGGCACTGTGGGTGAAGATGGTACGTGACGAAGCCCGCCACCGCAGGAGCGCAGTATGATCCCACATTATTTCGCGATGACTGAGGAGCAGTGCCGGGAATTCGCGCGCACCCAGCAGGCCGGCACTCTGGTCACCTGCCGCCCGGACGGTGGCTTTGACTCCACGCTCATGCCGTTCATATGGCAGGGGGATACGCTGCAGATGCATATGGGCCGCGCCAATCCCCAGTGGCAGAACCCCGACCCCGGCCCGCACCCCGCAATCTTTATCCTCACCGGCGCGCATGGTTATATTTCCGCCCGCGATTATGACGTCCCCGCGGGCATGTCCTCCCCGTCCACGTGGGATTACACGCAGGTGGCCCTACACGGGCAGGTGGAGTTCGACGACGACGCGGCGGCGGCTCGCGCCGCCGCCGTCGAGCTGTCCTACCAACACGATGCCGAGGTAGCCAGCGTGCTGACCGAAAGCTATTTAACCAAAGCGGCGCGGGCCATCATCGCGGTCACATTCACGATCGAACGGATCGAGGGGATCGCGAAGCTGAGCCAAAATAAACTACCTCACGAACGCGAGGCTATTGCCGCGCGCTTATCCGCTGGCAATCGGCAGCAACAGCAGTTGGCGGCCGATATACGGGCGGTGCCCTCGACGGCGCGGCGGGTGCCATTTAAGCGCCCCGAGGGGCACTAGTACGGCGTGGTGCCGGGCATCTGCTGTTGCCGGCATGACTGGCCCTGCCGGGGCACCTCCTGTTGCTGCCAAGCTGGCTACCGCTTCGGGGGACCTACTGCTGCTGCCAGGACGCCCACAGCTGCGCGTAAGCACCACCGGCGGCCACGAGTTCATCGTGACTGCCCTGTTCCACGATCCGCCCGTCATCCATAACGATGACGCGGTCGGCGTCGTGGGCGGTGTACAGCCGGTGCGCAATAGCAATGACCGTGCGCCCAGCGAGTACTTGCGCCAGGCCCTGCTCCAGCTTGCGGGCGGCACGCGGATCGAGCAGTGACGTGGCTTCATCTAAGACGAGCGCTTGCGGATCCAACAGCAACAGCCGTGCCAGTGCAACCTGTTGTGCTTGAGCGGGGCTCAAAGTATGGCCTGCGGATCCCACCTCGGTATTGACACCTTCAGGTAGGCGCGCCACCCAGTCGGCCGCCCCGACGGTTGCCAGGGCGCGCTCGATTTCAGTGTCCGCAGCATCGGGTTTCACCAGGCGCAGATTATCGGCCACCGATCCCACAAACACATGATGTTCCTGGGTGACCAGAGCTACCTGCCGGGGTAGGTCCGCTTCCGGTAGGGATACCAGCTCCACCCCGCCCAAGCGGACCGAGCCGCTCGCTGGCGGGTGAATACCGGCCAGGAGCCTGCCCAAGGTGGACTTTCCGGCCCCGGACGGGCCCACAATGGCTATCCGTTCCCCTGCCCGCACGGTGAGATCGACGTCGTGAAGGACGGGCTGGCCCTCCGTATAGCTGAAGCCCACCCCGCGCACCTCAAGGTCACGGCCAGCGGGGCGGCTACTGCCGGGTTCGCGGTCGGGTGGGACCTCTTCCACCCCGAGCACACGCGCGAATGACACCGCAGTGATCTGCGCAAATGACACCCAGTTCAGCAGCCGATCTACCGGATTCTTCAACTGATCCGCATACATCGCTACCGCCACGATCTGCCCGATTGTGACGAGATCATATTGGTACAGGTACGCACCCCACCCCATCGCCGCCACCACGGGGAGGAGGAGTGCGAACTGAGCGGGGATAAACAGGCGAATCCGCAACCACATGGTGGCGACGTCCGCTTCCCACACTCGCTGTAGAGCCCGGCGGTTATGCCGCCGCCGTGCCGACCCGAGCGCGAGCGCGTCGACCGTATCCAAGCCGGCTGCCGTCTGTGCGATTGACGCATTAACCTCTGCGAAACGCTGGGCGGCCTGTACATACAGAGGCGTGGAACGGCGGATATAGCGCAACCAACTGGGAATCAGGAGGGGCAGCGCCACCAGCAGCGCCAGGGATAACAGCGGGCTGAGGATGATCGCGGAGAGGGTGACGGCGATGATAGTGACCGTGCTAATGAGGATATCGGGCAGTCCAAAGCGGATCATCCATTGAATATCGTTAATATCCTTCGTTGAGCGGGAGATGAGATCACCGGTGCCTGCACGCTCCACTGCGGATAGCGGCAGATGAGTGACGGTGGCAATAAATCCCTCCCGTAGGTGCGCGAAGATATTCTCACCGAGTTGCGCGCCGAGCCGGTGTGCAATCCCGCGCAAGATGGCCTGGGCACAGACCGCGCCCACCAGTACCACCATGAGGCGGTTAATAAGTGCTAGATCGGTACCAGCCTTAATCAGATCAATGACTCTGCCGAAAACATAGGGGATCAAGATGACGGCGAGGGTGCCGGCAATCTGTGCCCCTAGAGTGGCGAGGACCAGCCGTTTATGCTGAATCAGGAGGTGTCTGAGGGCACGATGAACAGTGGCTTTCTCAGCGATGGGGAACTGCATTTACTCGTCTCCCTTCGCGTGCGCGACGACCTGTGCATAGCGGGCAGCAACCGGATCTGTTGCGGCCCGGCTGAGGAGTTCGCGATGGGTGCCCTGCGCGCTGACCATACCTTCGGAATAGAACAGAACCGTATCGGCATGCTCTAGCACTAGCGGGGATTCCGTAACGATCACGGTAGTGCGTCCGCGGCGGGCCTCGGCAATAGCGGCCGCAATCCTCGTCTCAGTATGGGAGTCGACGGCGGAGGTAGGTTCGACGGCGATCAATACCTCGTTGGCGCGGGCTAAGGCCCGCGCCAATGCCAAGCGCTGCCGCTGCCCGCCCGAGAGAGACCGTCCTCGTTCTGCCACGTGCCCGTCTAAGCCACCAGCTGAGCTGACCACATCAGCCGCGTCTGCAGTACGCAGTGCCTGCCAGATCTCGGCATCACTTAAGATCCCATCGGGGTCTACATTGGTGCGGATCGTGCCTTCGAAAATATCGGGGTGAGCGCTGGCAAAGACGACCCGCGAACGAACCTGCGCCAAGGGCAGGGACGTGATCGGCTGGCCGGCATAGGTGACCGGAGCGCTCGCGGCGTCGTCGAAGCGGGCCAGGATGCGCGCGAGGTGGGCGGCGTCGTCGGGATCGCAGGCCACAATGGCGGTGAACTCACCGGCCTGGATCTGCACCCCGCCCGGTGCAAAGGCGAGGATCGGGGTGCCGGGGTGGGGTGCGGGCACATGAGGGACGTTGTGGTTTTCTGTCAGATGACCGGCGGCTGGCTCTACCTCCAGCAGGGTGGTGATCTTCTTGGCCGAAGCCCGCGTTTCGGCTAGGCGCATAAAGAGGTCGAAGATGTCGGTAATGGGAACGGCCAGTAGAACGCTGTAACTATAAAAGGCCGTCACTTGCCCGGCGGTGAGGTGGCCGTGGTATATCTCCACCACCCCCGCCCAGATCAGCAGGAGGGAGAACAGACCCGGGAAGAAGGCTTGTACCCCGGTGATAATGGCACGCACGTTCTCTACGCGCAGCGCGTCGGCGCGCACCTGACGGGATTGGCGGCGGTACAGGTGGGTGAAATAGTTCTCTCCACCCACGCCCCGCAAAATACGCAGCCCGGTGACCGTATCGGTCGCCACGGTGGCGAGATGGCCGCGAGAGGCCCGTGCTGTTTCGTTGCGGCGCTGGAGGGGGCGTGAAATTACGGCGGAAATCGCGCTCACCAGCGGCAGGCCAATCAGGATTAACAACCCGAGCCGAACGGATTGGCTGAGCACCATGACGCTGGCAAAAATATAGAGGAGCAGAGAGCGGATATAGCGGGGAAGTTGCTCCAAGAAGATGCTGAAGCGCTCACTATCCGATACCGCTGTGGAGATGATATCCCCGGAGGGAATGCGGTCGGTCAGGGCGTGGCCGAGCCGCGTGGTGCGGGTGGTGATAATGCCGTTGAGCTGACTGAAGGTGGATACCCACAGCATGGTGATGAAGTAGTGGTTCGTTCCGAGCAGGAGCGCGTTGAGTGCTCCTACCACCACAAAAAGCGCAAGGTAGCGCCACAGGGCGGGACCCCAGTCGGCGGCGTGGTCCAGGAGTTTACCCAGCAGGTGAGGCAGGGCAGCCATGGCCAGAGCCTGCACAGTGGCTATGAGGGCGCTGACCGCGAGCACCCATGGTTGGTGGCGCACCAGATATGGGAATATTCGGCCCTGGATATGGCTAGGGAAGGTAGGGGAGAGGTGTGGCATGAGGAAAGCTTTACTGGTTCGGTCAGGCTGCTAATACACGGTAGCCTGGGGGTATGACAGGAATTGAGACGCGGGCCCGGAAGGCCTTTTCGATCTACAGAGTCATGGCGTTTATAACCGGCACAATGCTTTTGTTGCTCACGCTTGAGATAGTACTGAAGTACGGCTTTCAAATCAATGGTGCTACTGACCCGGGAAATATCTGGACCGCGCACCCAGTTATGGGATCATGGATCGCCATTGTCCACGGATGGATCTATGTGGTCTACCTGGTGTGCGTCTTTAATGTCTGGTCCACGATGCGGTGGGGATTTGGCCGCTTGGCCGCCATGGTTGTGGCCGGCGTTATCCCGGTAATGTCGTTTATTTTGGAGCCACAAGCCAAGCGGTGGTTGGAGGCGGATCTGCCCGCTCTAATCCGTAAAGAACAGTCCCCCGACGACGCCGCCCAAGCGCAAGTAAAGGAATAGTCATGGTGTCTGCTGCGCAGGCGCGTCCCGTCCTGGTTGTGGACTTCGGCGCGCAATACGCCCAACTCATCGCCCGCCGCGTACGGGAAGCTCATATCTACTCTGAGGTCATTCCCCATACCGCCAGTGCGGCTGAGATTATTCAACGCCAACCGGCCGCTCTCATCCTGTCGGGCGGTCCAGCCTCGGTCTATGCCGACGGCGCGCCCAGTATCGATCCGGAAATCTTCTCCGCTGGCATCCCGATCCTGGGGATATGCTACGGCTTCCAGACCATGGCCGCGAATCTGGGAGGTACCGTTGGTCGAACTGGGGAGCGTGAATACGGTGCAACGGCCGTCCAGGAGGTGACCGCCGGCACCCTGCTGGCCGATTGCCCCACCGACCAGACCGTGTGGATGAGCCACGGTGACGCCGTCAGCCAGGCTCCCACGGGTTTCACGGTCTTGGCTCGCTCGGCGGGCGCGCCAGTAGCCGCCTTCGAAGATGAGACGCGCAAACTCTACGGCGTGCAGTGGCATCCGGAAGTCCACCACAGTGTCTACGGCCAGCAGGTGCTTGAGAATTTCCTCTACCGGGGTGCCGGGCTGCGCCCGGAGTGGACGGCCGAAAATGTTATTGCCGAACAGGTTGAGGCTATCCGCGCTCAGGTCGGAGATGCTCGCGTGATTTGCGGGCTTTCCGGGGGTGTGGACTCTTCGGTTGCCGCTGCCCTCGTGCAGCGCGCCGTCGGGCATCAACTCACGTGCGTCTTTGTGGATCACGGCCTGCTGCGGGCCGGGGAACGCGAACAGGTGGAGCGCGAATTTGTGGCGGCCACTGGGGTGGAGCTGCTTACCGTGGATGCTTCCGAGCGATTCCTGACCGCCTTGGAGGGAGTGGCCGATCCGGAGCAGAAACGGAAAATCATCGGCCGCGAATTCATTCGCGTTTTCGAGGATGCTGCGCGTGAGATCGTGGCCCGCGCGGGTGCGCACGATGAGCAGGTGCGATTCCTCGTCCAAGGGACGCTGTACCCGGACGTCGTGGAATCCGGCGGGGGAGAGGGGGCCGCGAATATCAAATCCCACCACAATGTCGGCGGCCTGCCCGACGATCTCCAATTCGAACTGGTTGAGCCATTGCGGCTGCTATTCAAGGATGAGGTCCGCCAGGTCGGTTTGGAACTGGGCGTGCCCGAATCCATCGTGTGGCGGCAACCTTTCCCCGGGCCGGGCCTCGGAATTCGTATTGTCGGTGAAGTGACCGCTGAGCGGCTCGAGATCCTGCGGGCCGCGGATCTGATTGTGCGCGATGAACTCACCCGCGCCGGGCTGGACCGCGAGATTTGGCAGTGCCCCGTGGTGCTCCTGACCGATGTACGTTCGGTTGGGGTGCAAGGCGATGGCCGCACTTATGGCCATCCCATCGTGCTGCGGCCGGTCTCCTCCGAGGACGCCATGACGGCTGACTGGTCCCGCCTGCCCTACGACCTACTCGCCACGATCTCCAACCGCATCACCAATGAAGTGGAGGAGATCAACCGGGTGGTACTGGACGTGACCAGCAAACCCCCGGGCACCATTGAGTGGGAGTGACGACGACGCAGGCCGCCTATCAACCGATAGGCGGCCTCGCCATAGTCACTGGCTCATGTGCCCAATGTGTTAGCTGGTGTGTTCGCCGGTACCCGAGGCGCTAGTGTTGCTGCTGGCGGGGTCCAAGCGAGCGTAAACCACAACATTGCTGGCAATGGAGCGGCGCTGCTGGTCGTACAGGCATGTCACGAGAACCAAACGGCCGGGCTTGGCAGCCCACATTTCGGCGTCATTAGCCAGGTCAGCGCGGGCAACGACATCCGAGCGCATAACCTCGTAGACGACTGAGCCGTTCGCTGTTTCCACCACAATTTCGTCCCCAGCTTTTAACCGGCTTGTACCCGCGGCAGGGTCGACGAGGTCAGAAAACACTGCGTGCCCGTGCAGGGTGGAGTGGCCAAGTAAATAGACAGTGTCCGTCGCCGGACTTCCAGGCTGGCCACGGTCTGCAATCCAGGCAACCTTATCGCTGCTGGGTGGAGTGTAGACGCCGTCGACTGCGGGACTCTGCTCTTCAATATCTGCGTGGAGCCCCAGGACGGGAATATCAATCGCCCGTGGCGGGGCGGGAGTGGTGACGCCGGTAGCGGTAGCCGCTGGTACGGGGCGGCGTGGGGCAAGTTCCGGCGGCGCCGTGGCTTGGCGATAGTGGTACCATCCCCAGCTGGTTACGATGAGGCCCCCGACCACCATCACTACACCAAGGATCCGCGCCCAAAGCGCCAGGCCAGGCCGCCTCACGACTGCGTCACTCCGACAGACCGACGGCGGGCAGCTGCTGCCAGCACAAGTGCCGTCACGAAGAATAAACCGCCTGCCGCTCCGACCATGATTAATTCGCTCGTGGATAGTCCCGCTGCGGGAGGCAGCACCGCGGCTGCCACTGGCGTTGCACTAGGAGCGGGCGCTGGCTCCGTTGGGGTGGGAGTGGGGGCGGGAGTTCCAATAGTGAATTGGCCCCATCCACCGAAGCTGCCGTCCACTGCGGTCAGTGCGAGAGCATATTCGCCGTCACCCAGTTGGGAGACGTCTAGGGAAATCAGCCCTTCATCGTCCACCTGTACCCAATCGATATCGATGGCACCGGGGAAGAAGTGAACGTAGAGCCAATCGCCCGGTTTTGCACCGGGTAGCGCCGCTTGGGCTATCCCATCGGCTACGGTGATCGTTACTTTTGCTGCGCCGAGGGCTTGTAAACCGGCAATATCAGCGGCAGGCGCTGGCATTGCCAACGTCGGCTTGGTCGCCGCAGCTACTGGTTTCGCGGGTGGTAAAGGTACCGCCTGGGGTCGGGGCGACGGCGGCGGTATGGCTGGGCCAGGAACCGCGGGCACGGTTGGCACCGTTGGGACGGGCGGCGCCGGTGTTACTGGTCGCCACGGGTTGGGAGCCGGGGCCGGTGGGGATGGTGGTGCCGGCAGCGGGCGTGGATTGTCGACCACCGGATCGCCAGCGCGCTCCTCAGATCGGGCCGCCCACGTAATTGCGTTGATAAACAGTTGGCGAGCTGGCGCCTGCCACACCCGTACATCGGTGGAGGGGGCAGTAGCATGTAAGGCTAGGTAGACCTGCCGGAGGTTGTGCGAGTCCCGTACCGCGATGCCCGCTCCTCGATCCGCATATGCGCCGTCGCGGTCTGAAGTCACCGTATGCGCGAGGATACGGGTTTGGGGTATCTGGGTGAACGCTGCCCAGTATTTTGGTCCAGCTTCCTGGCCGTTCATAGTTATTACCGACCCGATTTGGTGCTCGATATGGGCAAATATCGGGTGTTCGGCTACTACCTGATAACCGGTCGTGCCGAGTTCTGGATCATTACCGCTGGCCCGCCCCTCAATCAGACCTGCGGACGCTAGTTGTGCCATTGCCGTGGTTTCAGAGTTCAGATCGAGCCAGATCATCGGCGCGGGGGGAGTCTGCGTAAACTCGGTGAGATGTTTAGGATCGATCTCGGTAGGAGTATCCACGACGACGACGTCCCATCCTGCCTGCTTAATCGTGCCCGGTGCCGGGAGCGATTCGGTAGCAGCGGCATCAATCTCTGCTTTTTGCAGCATTTCCACAGTCCGGCCTGAGTCGCCCACAACTAAAACCTTCAAACGCGGATGCAGCGTCACCGTCGCCGAGGTCTCATGCACAGCTTGCACGGTGGCCGCGAACTCCACACTGCTGTATCCATCGGCTTTCACACTCACTGTGTATTTGCCAGCAGGAAGGTCTGAGAGTGTGAAACGTCCGTCCGCATCAGTGGTGGTTTCATTACGTTGGCCCACGATCGCCACGGTGGCCTGCGCTACTGCCTCGCCGTCAGAATTCTTCACCATCCCCGTTATCACTCCGGTGGCTTGAGGCTTAAGTTGGGGTTGCACAACGGTAATATTCTCGCCTACCGTCACCGACTCAGTATGGGGCTCATAACCGAATTTCGAAAAGGTCATCTCGTACGTGCCCGGCACCAATGGAGCGCGCACAACGCCGGCATCATCGGAAAACCACTGCTCGGTGGCGGTACGTTCGGGATGTTTCTCATCCGTGTAGGAGACGGTAACCCCGGGTAAGGGTTTGTGGGTTTCCGCATCGGTGATCGTGGCGGAAACGCCGGAGGCGGATAGCACCGCAGCGATAGCAGCATGGACGTCGATACGTCCATGCCCGTAACGAGTATTCGGTTCACCTCCGCCGGGCAGGACGGCAGTGCTGCTCAGCGCCTGCTGAAGTTGATCGACTGTGAGTCCCGCCTTGGCCGACATCATCAACGCAACCGCTCCGGCGACGTGAGGGGTAGCCATTGATGAACCCGTCGAGATTCCCCACCGGCCCCCAGGAAGGGACGAGTAGGTGCGCGTTCCAGGGGCGCTCAAATCTGGTTTAGTGAAGTGTTCTGGCCAGTGATACTTCTGTCGAATGGGGGCAGGCCAAGAAGCGACGGCTCCACAAGAGTCAGGATTGACGGCGTCATTAGCATCAGTCATGCCTACGGCTACAGCCTCATAAACACTGCCGGGAGAAGACATCCCCGTTGGCCCACATGGCTTATTGCCGATAGCTATCGCGGGAAATATACCGGCAGCGCGAATATTGCGGATTACTTCAGTGAATGCGTCATCATATCCGGGTACCCCGAGGGACATATTGATAACGTTGGCCGGGGCTCCCACGTGCTCGTCTGTGGAACGTCCGGTATGAGGTCGGAGGGCCCACTGCAGGCCAGCCAGGATTTTCGAGTACGAGCCTGCACTGGCACCGGACAATACATCCGCCACCATCAACTGTGCACCCGGTGCTACACCAATACGAGTCCCGGAAGAATTCTTGCCGACTATTGTGCCGGCGACATGTGTGCCGTGTGATCCGGGGTCTGCCGGGTGGGAGCTGACAGGTTTGCCTTGCGCATCAAAGGAGATCCACCCGCCCGGATAGGTAGGGTCGTGGGTATTGGACCCCACCAGTGAACCGGCAATGTCGGGGTGATCGGGATCCACGCCACTATCGAGGACAGCTACCCGGATACCAGCGCCGTCGACGTCGAAATCCGCCCATGCATCATCTGCGCCAATGGTAGCTAATCCGTAAGCGACCGGATGGCCGTCCCTCCCCGGTGTGACGGCATCATCGGGTGGAGTAGATGTGGCGGTGGCAGCATCGTTATCTAGCGGGGTAACGGTGAAGTCCGGAGTTATACGGTCAAGTCCGGGCAGTTGGCTGAGTGCCTGCAATGTTTGCTCGTCGCGAGGTACAGATACCAGCACAGCGCGAGTAATCCAGAAGGTATTAAGGACCTTGGCTCGCGGGACCAGGGAAGGTAAGTCGCCGGCCGCGTGCTGCCACGCGTCTTGCGCCCCCTCAGTGAGTGCAGTGACGGCAGCCGCCGTGTTGCCGCGGGCTTCCTCTGGCACCCCCGGGTCGCGGAAGTGAAGCATAAGGCGCGTAAATCCGGGAGTCGCAGAATCCTCCGGGAGTTCTGCCAGGGGAGGAGCAGCAATCTCGGGAGCTGTAGCCGCTGCGGCGGAGTCGTGCGTCGATATACCGGTATCTGCAGAAAGGGAGCGGGGAGCTACCGAGCCCATCACACCAGTGGCAGCGCTAGGAGTCTGGTCATGGATAATCGGTGCGCCTGATGTGGCCAGCACCGATCCGGGAATACCGATGCTCGCGCAAGCCATCAAGGCCGCTGCGTATCGCAGGCGACCGGCACGGATTCTACCCATCTTTCACTCCTATTCCCGATGTGATTGCTACCGCTCACTGACTCCGTCGTTGTGGCTAAGTGTCACCTTAGAACAATATGCAATGTGTAGCTTGCCAAAACTATAGCAGGTTAGGCTATGCTCAATCTCGATGAAAAATGAAGCCCTGTCACTACCTCGCTCCCCGCTGCGTTGGCGCGCGCTCGGAGCCGTTATCGCGTTAATCGCGCTGTGTCTCAACGCGTGTGCTATTCATACCGACGAGCCAGCGGTACACGCCGTAGCAGACGCCGCTACCGGTTCTCCGCGCCTCTTTGAGGGGCCTGCCCACGCCGCGTTGGCGAATGGGGACATCACCCCGATAACGACCGACCCGCAGCCGCATCTACCAGTCACCTTCACTGGGCTGGATGACGTTAGCGTGGAAGTGACCGATACCAGCCGGATCCTGGCGTTGGATGGCACTGGGGCTCTCGCGTCGGTTGTCTTTGGGCTCGGGTTTGGCCCGAATGTGGTCGGGCGGGACATTACGACGGGTTTCGACTCAGCCAAAGACCTACCGGTGGTGATGGATAAGCACACTCTCAACGCTGAAGCCATCTTGGACTTGGAACCCACTCTCGTGCTTACCGATTACTCGGTGGGGCCCTATGATGTCCAGCTGCAGCTACGGGAGGCTGGAGTTCCGGTTATTTTCTTCAAACAGGCCGAAGGCTTTGACGATATACCGAGGCTTATCAACGACGTCGCAACGGCCTTGGGGGTGCCTGAAAGCGGTAAGGATTACGCCGCTCAATTCCAAAATCGTCTCGATCGTACGCTCGCGTGGATTCAGAGTATCGCACCACAGCGGCCTGAAGACAAAGTGCGTATGGTCTTTTTGTATATGCGCGGGCAAGCCAACGTTTACTACATGTACGGCAACGAGCCCGATGGCTCCACGGGGATCGCGGGAGTGCTGATAAAGGCGCTGGGCGGTATCGATGTGGCCGGGGAGATGAATTGGACTAGTGGTGCGCTGACTGCCGAAGGGTTGATCAAACTCGAACCAGATCTCCTCCTGATGCTCACCCTCGGGCTTGAGTCCGTAGGCGGGATTGACGGTCTCCTCACAGTGCCGGGGGTAAGTGATACGCCTGCTGGGCAACGCAAACGTGTTGTCGATATGAGCGATTACGAAATGTTTAGCTGGGGCCCGCGAACGCCAGATATCCTCCAGGCGCTTGCCTCGACGATTTACCGTGTTGACATACCGGCGGATCTGAAATGAGGGCGCGCGATCATGCTGCGGAAGTAAGTCACCCGCGAGAGGTGTGTCAACCGCGCCTGTTGGATCTACCCGAACAGATGCCGACAGTTCCCCAGCCTGGCAAAGGACGTAGTTGGGTACTGTTCGGTTCCCTCGCCGGGTTGCTAATAGCGGGATTGTTAGCCTCTGCTGCGATTGGGCAGATCAACCTACCCATCGCTGAGATAGTCGGTTCGATATGCCGCCATATGGGGCTGGAATGCGGAGCTCCTGCCAGTCGCGCCTACGGTGACGGTGCAGTGTGGAATGTGCGTCTTCCCCGGGTCATGCTCGGTGCCCTCGTCGGCGCGGCTTTAGCTGCCGCAGGTGCAGTCTCCCAAGGTGTATTTGGCAATCCCCTTGCTGATCCGGGAATTATCGGCGTCTCTTCGGGGGCTGCCGTAGGGGCAAGTTTGGCCATCATCACCGGTGTTAGCTCCCTAAGTGCCTTCGCCATACCTGGTTTTGCCTTCGTAACTGGCGTGATCGTCTCATTCCTGGTTTACACCATGGCTCGTTCGCGCGGGCGGACCGAAGTAGTGACGCTTATACTCACCGGGGTCGCAGTCAATGCGGTTGCTGGCGCAGGCCTAGCCTTTATGACGTTCGCAGCTACCGCTAACCAACGGGAACAGATCGTCTTTTGGCAGATGGGGTCCCTCAACGGCGCGCTGTGGTCCCAGGTTGGCACCATCGTCCCTGTCGCGGTCCTAGGGCTGGCAGCAGCGATGACCTTATGTACTCGGCTAGATCTGCTCGCCCTCGGGGAGGACGCTGCCCGTCACCTCGGGGTTGATATTGAGAAATTGCGGATTGCGGCAATTATTGTTGTCGCTGTTCTCACCGCTGCGGCAGTAGCCTTCGCAGGCGTCATTGGATTTGTAGGGCTAGTAATTCCCCATCTCATTCGAATGGTCGCCGGGCCCAGTCATCGAATCCTTATTCCTGCCTCCGCCTTGGGGGGAGCGGTGATGCTAACGGTCGCAGATATGGTGGCACGTACAGCTGTCGCTTATGCTGAACTGCCCATCGGTATGCTCACTGCCCTCGTTGGAGGTCCCTTCTTCTTCTACCTCCTCAAACGGACGCGAGAGATGAACGGGGGGTGGCTATGAGCTCACCTGCACTGCTGGAGGTTAAGGAGCTCTCTGTAAGCCTCGGTGGCACCCCTATTTTGAACGGTATTAACATGCAGGTGCACCGTGGGCAGATGCTCGCCGTCGTCGGCCCTAATGGTGCTGGAAAATCGACGCTCCTGGCGGCCCTTGCCGGCGATCACAACCCGCATAGGTCCAGCTCAGATAAAACCGGCGTATTTCTGGAAGGGCGTCCGATAACGACTTACTCCGCCGGGGAACTAGCGCGTAAACGTGCCGTGTTGCGCCAAAGCACCCCGATGGCTTTTCCATTTTCTGTCCTCGATGTAGTGAAAATGGGGCGGGCACCGTGGCGCCGCCACAGCAGTGCGGCCGAAGATGAACTCATTATCGCTGAAGAAATGGTTCGCGCTGACGTCCTGCGATTTGCTGAGCGGCGTTTCCCCTCCCTGTCTGGGGGAGAACGCGCCCGCGTATCTCTGGCCCGCGTACTTGCGCAACGTACCGAGGTAATTCTGCTTGATGAACCGACCGCAGCACTAGATCTGAACTATCAGGAGCAGGTGCTCGCAGTCGCCAGGAGGTGTGCACGCCGCGGGGCTGGCGTCGTCGTCGTGCTGCACGACTTATCTGCCGCCGCCTCCTACGCGGACATCATTGTGCTGCTCAGTCAGGGGCGCGTGCGTGCATTCGGCCCCGCTGCTGAGGTTCTTACCGCCGATACCTTAACCGACGTCTATGGGCACCCCATCCGAGTGCATATCGAAGACGACGGCGCTATCACTGTCACCCCGTTACGGTTTGCCGACGATAAACCGCATTGTCCAAGGAGTCAGATATGACCAAGCCGCGGTCCCGCTTCTATTACTTACTAGCCATATGCGCTCTGGCATTCACCAGTCTCACCCCGAATAGCAGCGCGATGAGCGCTCCCGTTGAACTCACCCCAGCGCAGCATGGGCAAACAGTCGCGGCACTACCCGCTGCGCGGAATGCGGCTCGGGTGGCGGTAGCCCCCGCTCCCGCTGCGGACGGTCCAACGAAGGTGACATTAAGCGGCAGTGGTTTCCAATACCAGCCCAATGCGCCGGGCGGAGTCTACGTCTTTTTTGGGGCCGTAACGGATCCGACCGGAGGGAGCTGGGCGCCCTCACGCGGCGGCCGCTCCGGGCAAACATTCGTTTACGCTTCCACCTCCGGATCACAGCTGCTCGTAGCCTTCCAAGGGGGATCCTCAGCGGAAGCCGCTAATGCTCAGATCAAACCCGACGGGACCTGGTCCACCACTATGACGATCCCCGGGGCCACCTTCCAAGCGACGTCGGGGAACCCCCATGCGGGTCAGCAAACTAGTGGACGCACAATCGATTGCCGGCAGGTGCAGTGCGGGATTATCACGATTGGAGCCCACGGGATGTGGAATGCCAATAACGAGAGTTTCACCCCGGTTAGTTTTGCGGCCGGCGCGCCTCCGGCTCCCGTCAACCTGAATGGGGGAAATGCTCCCTCAGCAGGTGGATCAGCAGCGCCCACTCAGAGTGCCGAGGCTCTACCGGTATTGCCTTCGCAGGAAGTAACCGAAACCCCCGCTGAGCCTACTGAAGCAGCTAGTCCTTCGCCCACCGCTCCGACAAGCCAGGCTGTGGCAGCTCCCGCACCGGCTCCAGAATCCTCTCACTCGCACATTCAAACAATTGTCATCGCAATCTTCGCAGTCGGCGTACTCGCCCTACTGGGTGCGCTGGTGTATCTAATCCGGGCGCGCCGGCGGGGCACGTCCCCAACCACCTAGGAGGAACTCCCATGTCACCCATACGTCGAATATCGGCTGGTAGCCGAGCCCACCCTAGTCGCCGGCACCGCATAATATCGAGCCTCTCGGTTGCTGCGCTTATCGGTATCAGTGCGTTAAGCGGTTTAGATGCCGCTACCGCAGATCCCCACGGAACATCGGCGCCAACAGAAGTGCCAGCTAGTGCGCAGAAAGTCACCAGTGGAAGTCTCAACTGGGGCGTGAGGGCTTCGATTCGCAACTATCTAGAGAACTTCGAGCATACGTCCGGATGGATCGAGGCGCGGCAGGGCGCAAAATACCGCAAGGGACAGCCATATATCGAACATCCAAAAGCTACCGGCTGGGTTGATGACGCGAGCGATACTGCTTCCTTAACTTTCGCGGGAGAGGTACAGTTCTTCGGCTTTGGTGAGTCCTGGATGTGGTATGACCACGTACGGCTTGATATCGCTGACAAAAAGGCGACCATCGTGGCCGATATGAAGGAGAGCTACAACATTAAGGAGCCGACGAAGGACCTCGTCATGGCTACCTTCGACCTGGGCGACGACGCCATTAAGGTTAAGGACGGTGCAGTAAGCATTACGTCCCCAGAAGGCAAATTCTCACACGCCCTGGCCTATGACCATCTTCCGCGGCTAGGCGGTGAACCATCATATGGGGAACCTAATGATTACACCGACCCATTCACGCTGGCACTGACGCTGACTAATGATGCGCCTGAGCCTGGCCCAACCACGAGCCCCACACCCACGGCCGCACCAACGCCCGAACCTACAGCAGTGCCTACGCCTGCGCCCCCTGCTCCGGTTGAGCCTACCCCGGCCCCAACTGTACCTGAGCAAGCACCTTACGGAACCTCCACCGGTAAAGCACTTGCTGGTAGCAATGCCACTATCAGCGTTACTCCCGGGTACGCGCTCCATGCTGATGGCGCGACAACCGTAACGATCAAAGGAACCGGTTTCAATCCTGGCCCTAAGAAGGGAGAAGCTGGCTACGGCCAGGGAGGTATCTATGTGGTGATCGGGCAGGCGAAGCCCGGTGAAGACTGGCGGCGCTCGAAAGGAGGCCTGACCGGTCCTGATGGCGACCTCAATTACGGTTTGCCGCGCTTTGTGGGGCATCAAGGGTCCGCTGACGGGGACGTCGCCGACGGCGTTATGGATGAGCATGGCAACTGGCAGTACGAACTCACCATTCCGAGCAGCTCATTTGAATCCTTCTTCGGGAATACTTTGGACTGTTTGAAACAGCAGTGTGG
Source organism: Actinomycetes bacterium (assembly GCA_023387755.1). GTDB lineage: Bacteria > Actinomycetota > Actinomycetes > Actinomycetales > Actinomycetaceae > Bowdeniella. Next base: position 48,674 of record JAEWHO010000009.1, read on the forward strand.
GGTGTATAGCTTTGGTGCGCACGGCGTGGTAAACGCGGCCAATGAGGCAATGACTCCCATTCATTTTGTGGGGGATGGGTCGGAAGCTACTTGGCCGCCGCGGCCGGTGCCTACACCTGATCCGACTCCGGTTCCCACACCCGAGCCGACTCCCGTACCCGCACCCGACCCCACCCCAGTACCTGCCCCCACCCCCGATCCCGTAGAGAAGAACCCTCACGGAGAATCTACCGGCACCAACGCTGCGGGTGCGGAACTCACTGTTACGCCCGCCTACGAACTAGGTGATAGCAAACAGGTTGTCACCCTGAAGGGGAAGAACTACCCAACCAGTAATAAGGGGTCGAACTTCGGCGGTGCATACATTTTGTTTGGCTGGGTAGATCCCCAGGCAGAAAAAGGCTGGGGTCCCTCTGGGCGCGGACGCGGCGGCTTCGAGTACATCTATATTGAAGGGGAAGAGAACCAGTCGATGGTCTCATATCCCGGAAATACGACTGTTCCTGGCTATCCCATGATGGATAAGAACGGCAACTGGGAAACCACGTTCACGATTGATACTTCTCGATTTACTGCCTTTGGAAAACAGATTGACTGCTACAAGGTGCAGTGCGGAATTATCACCATAGGTGCACATGGGCAGGCTAATGCCGCTGCGGAGGTCTTCACCCCCGTTTACTTCAATAGCTCTTCGCAGCAACCGCCTTCTCCCGGGGCGCGCCCAGAGATACCGGTCGAGCCAAGTGATCCCGGATCATTCCCGCCCCCAAATGCGTCCGGTGGACTTGACGTGGCCAATGGGTTGGTTCCCGGGGCCAAGATCAACACTGGCATCGTTCAAGCGGATACCACGGGTCGCACAGTGGCCATTGGAGGGGTGCTCCTGATGGCGTGCGGTGCGCTCAGTCTTGCATTTGCCCGCTCTAACCGCCTATCGCAGAAGGAAGACCAGTAATGAAAGCATCTAAGAACCATTTTTACCGCGCTGTTCCGCTGAGCCTTTCTGTCGCAGTTTCTCTGGCTGTGGCCGGGGCTGGGATGGCGAACGGGGTTACGCAGCCCAGTGCCGAGCCGAAACCACATATGACCGTCAGCCCCAACCCCGTTACTTCGACGCAACCAAGTGAAGTGACTATACAGGGCTCGCAATATGCCACGAGCAACAAGGGCAGTACCTTCGGTGGCGCCTATATCCTCTTTGGCACGGTAACCCCCAAGGATCCCAACGATCCGACTTCCTGGGCACCATCCAAGCGGGGAGTACCCGGTACCAACTATGCCTATGCTGCCGGTTTGGACTATCAGACGATGGTCAACTATCCCGGCAATACTACCGAAGAAGGTTTGCCCTACATGGATAGTGAGGGCAACTGGACTGCAACTCTTCGTATTCCAGGGCCGGTATTTAAGACCAATAATGGCCAGGAAATTGACTGTCTTAAGGTCACGTGCGGGATCATCACTATTGGCGCTCACGGCAGGGCCAATGCGGGGGTCGAGGCTTTTGAACCTGTGAGCTTTGGCGAGCCGGAACCGACCCCGACCGAGAAGCCGGAACCGACCCCGACCGAGAAGCCCGAGCCGACCCCGACCGAGAAGCCGGAACCGACCCCGACCGAGAAGCC
>JAEWHO010000025.1 GCA_023387755.1 Actinomycetes bacterium
GGTTTTACGCCTCCACGGGGTAGTCAGGCTAGCTCGCCCAGATGCTTAGCTGCCCACCTGGCGGCGGCGCCAAGCGAGGGCGCCGCCGAGAGCAGCCAGCACACCAGAAGTCGCCAGCAGCATCCCGGCCGAAGTGCCGGTAATCGGCAGCGGGCCCGGGCTGGGCGCCGGCACACTGGGGGCTGGCACGCTGGGCGCCGGCAAGCTGGGGGCTGGCACGCTGGGAGCCGGGGCCGTCGGCACCGGAGCGGTGGGGCCCGGCTCAGTCGGCACCGGTGTTGTCGGCTCCGGCGTCGTCGGGGTGGGAGCGGGCTGCGCCGTCGTCGGCAAATCAAATGCGATCAGCGCGGCGTTATGATCCGAGGCCCGGAAAACATCCGGGGTGTAGTACACGGTCTCGGTAAACCGGTAGCGGCTGTACTCGTACACCTGCGCCTCATAGGCGTTGGCCGTCCAAATGTCATGGCCCACCAGCCACTGCTGCGCCGGGCCGTCAATGAGGGCGTGGTCAAGATTGCCAAACGTGGAGCGGAAGGAATAGGTGTACTCGTTCCACGGCGTCGTCTTATGTTCACTCGGGTATTTATCCGGATTCATCAGATCAGCGAAGCCGGCTTCCACCAGAGTCTGGATAGGTGTTTCATACGAGTAGGCGTTGAAATCCCCCACCAGCAGGGTGAAATCCGCATGATCCCGCTGGGCCTGTGCGGGCGCGAACGTAGCCAGTGCCTGCGCCTGGCGGGTACGGTCACCATTATTACGGCCAGTATCCCAGGCCGGGCCGAGATTATCGCCCGGGTTGGCGTTATCCTCACCCACGACCTTGCCGCCCTTGTAGGTCAGGTGGTTATTGATGAGCAGCGCGGTCTTGCCACTGGCAAGGTGAGTGAAGCTCTGCGCCAACGGGGCCCGGGCATCGGCAGCCGACACGAAGGCTGGATCATCCAGGAATACGGACGGCCCCGCCAGCTTCACCGCTGCCGGCTTGTAGATGAACGCCTGCCGGATAACATCATCATTCCCGTAGGTCGGCATCGTGGCCGGGGCGGGCGCGTAATCCCAGCCCTGGGCCGGATCCGCAGCATTCAGTGCCTGTACCAGGTACTTCAGCGCCACATCGTAATCCGGCCCGAATTTCACGCCGTTCTCGATTTCCTGCAGGGCCACAATCTGCGCACCAGCATCCCCGAGCGCATTAATGGCCTTCACAATCTTGGCTTCCTGGCGCTGCAAACCGGCTTTATCCCAGGCACCGCGGCGCGGGCAATCCCAGTTACCGGAAACCGGCTCGGAATTATCCCACAGGTTCATCACCGGCTGGCATAGCGGCTTACCCTCGCCATCCACATCGGTGGCGTCGACGCCGAGATCCGTGAAGAAATTCAACACGTTGAAAGTGGCTACTTTGAAATTACCGCCGAGCTGGGCCGGGGCAGCCTCCCGCACCTGCGAGAAGGAAATATCGGCATCCGTTGGATTGGGCCGTACCGGATCGGCAACCCACAGCTTATCGACATACGTCATCACCACGGGAGACTTGAACGTTACCTCCGCGCCCAGGGTGGGCCCGGGCTTACCCGGCCACAGGTAGGGCAGCGATATAGGTGGCTGGGGTGGGAACTTCTCGTAATGTTTGACGTCAAAATGCGCGTTATTGCCGTCATCCAACGTGACCATATGGGCGGCGTTGAAGTCAGCCTGCGCTTGCGCCTGCGCAGAACCCGGCTTGCCTGCCTGAGTGGGCTGCAACAGCGGCTTATCGCCGTCGTTGAGGGTCAACTGCCCGGTGTAGGCGAGTTCCGCATTACCGCTCACCCGATAGGTGCCGGTCGGTTGAATCAGCATGGATTCAAAAGACTCCGCCTCACTGCCGCGGGGAATGGGCCGCTGTAAGGGTTCAATCGGTGCGGCCTGCGAATCAGGGACCGGCGTAGCGTCACCGGCGGCCACCAGGGTGGTCAGATCGTTGATCTCTTTGACGGTGCCGGCCACGCGAATGTGTTGGCCAATATCCAGGCCGTCAACGCTAGCGGACTGCACAAACAGCCCGGTGGAGCCCTTGAAATCAGCGGCTACTTCCCCGGCCGGCATCTGAATTGTGTAGCCACCCCGGCCGGGTAGCAGCGCCGTCACCACCCCCGTGGTGGCAACCTGCTGTTCCACTAATGGAGAGGCTGCATCCGTACCCTGGATTTGAGCGATGGTAACGTCCGACGGCGCAGTCGGCGCGGGCGTAGGCTCGGCATAGGCGGCGGAGCCCAGCAACGCCAATGTTGCTGCGCTGGCCCCCACAGCGGGCCAACGTAAAGCGTGAATAACACGCATAAGTCCTCCAAACATTGAGGGGAAAAGAACCGACATACTGGAATCTACCCAGTATCGTCGCCTCGTGGAGGAGGTTCGCGCTGCCACCACAGTGCCAGCGTGAGGGATTCCTGACACCCACCGGTGGGTTTTAGACCGGGCAGGAATAGCGCATCTTAACCAAATCAGTACCCGCAATAGAATATGTGCCGCGAGTGGATTCCTGCCGCAGTCCGGCGCGGCGATAGAAGGCTCGCGCCCCCGAATTCTCCTTCAGTACCCACAGGATCATGCGGCGGCAGCCCAGCCCCTTAGCGGTCACTTTGGCCTGGTTCAGCAGGGCCGTGCCAACCCCGCGCCGCAAATAGGGCGGGTCCACATAGAGCGCGACGAGTTCGGCGTCGTCGGTGGAGGAATCCTCATCCCGGCAGGGGCCCACAGTAGCGAAACCAGCGATCTTACCGTCGACCTCACCCACCAGGTATCGCATGGGGGAGCCGGTGCGCAGCCGCCGATGGAGGGCAGCAGTGCGATCCTGGACGGACAGAGAATCCAACACGTGCTGCGGCATAATACCCGGATATGCCTGCTGCCAGCTTGCCACATGGACACGGGCAACATCATGGGCGTCAGCCAACGTCATCGGGCGTACATGCACTTGGGCGCGGGGCGGCCGATTCGCACGGCGTCGTGTGGTCATCCAAGTTCCGTTCTATTCGCGGCGGTCACTGTTATGACGCTATCAGCGAAGGGCACCATCTGGGCGGTAATTCGCCATTCAGCGGCATGCTTAACCCGTAAGCACCCACCTTCGGTTCTCCTGCCAGACTCACAGGAGGAATTCAAAGACCGGCGAATCAGGCGCAATCTTTTCAATATGCAGATCTGATCCCGCCATACGTTCCATGAGGCTGGCTAGTGCCTCCGGTTTAGCAATATCAATACCCACCAGGGCCGGGCCGGTTTCACGGTTTGTTTTCTTCGTATATTCGAACAGCACAATATCGTCATCGGGGCCTAAGGTTTCATCTAAAAAGCCACGCAAAGCACCCGGCTGCTGGGGGAAGGTGACGAGGAAATAGTGTCGGACACCTTCGTGAACCAAAGACCGTTCCAGTACGTCCGCGTAGCGGGACACGTCATTATTCCCGCCCGAAACGATACAGACCACGGCGCGGGCGTCGTCGTCGAGGTCAATATGACGGCGCAGGGCCGCACTGGCGAGCGCTCCGGCGGGCTCAGCAATAACCCCCTCGGTTTGGTACAAATCCAGCATCTCAGTGCACACCGCACCCGACGGCACAGATACGACGCTATCGACGCGGTCACGCACCACCGCCCAGGTGAGATCCCCGGCACGGCCGACGGCAGCCCCATCCACAAATGGATCAACGCGGCGCAATGCAACCGGCTGCCCCGCCCGCAAGGCCTGCTGCATACTAGCCGCCCCCGCCGGCTCGGCACCGATGACGCGCACGCTCGGATCGGTGGCTTTAGCCCACGTACTCAGCCCGGCAATCAGCCCGCCGCCACCGACCGGCACCACAATCGTGCCGACCGGTTCCGGGCACTGCTCGAAGATCTCGCGACAGACCGTGCCCTGCCCGGCCATCACGCGAGGATCGTCGAAAGGCGGCACAAAGGTTAAGCCCTCCCGGTGGGCGCGCTCGCGGGCCTGAAAATTACATTCATCGAAGGTGGCGCCGCCGATCACCTGCTCTATCCACGGGCCGCCGATCGCGCGAATCCGGTCGCGTTTTTGCCGCGGCGTGGTGCTGGGAAGAACGACCATTCCGCGGATCTGCAGGGTGCGGCAGGCATAGGCCACGCCCTGGGCGTGATTGCCCGCCGACGCGCAGATCACTCCGGCAGCCCGCTGCTCGGCGGTGAGGGAACTCATGAGGGTGAAGGCGCCGCGCACCTTATAAGAACGCCCCAACTGCATATCTTCACGCTTGAGGTAGACGGTGACGCCGAGCTCCTGGCTCAGCCGCTCCGAACGTTCCAAAGGGGTCGTGATAACCGTGCCCGCCAGGACGTTGGCCGCCGCGGATATCGCCTCCGCCGTGACTATCGTGGAGTCTGCGGTGGCGGTGGGGTCAGAGGTGGTGGCGGGTAAGCGGGAATCCATGGGCACGAGTGTGCCAGGAAGATACGCCCCGACGGCGAAGCGCCCGCATTGCGGCCCACCGGGTTGGCGCCGAGCCGCTACGCTACTGCTATGGAGCACGAAACCTTCGGGGACTTTGAGTTTGAACGCCGCTTCCTGGTGCGGGAATTACCGCCTGAAACCGCGAGCGTTCAGCCCGCAGTGATCGTGCAATCCTATTTGCTGTCCAGCGATGGTTTTGCGGTGCGAGTGCGGGTGCAAGCATCCAATCCGAGTTGTATCCCCAGCCCTGGGGACACCACTACCGAGGTGCTCGCCGCCATCGCCGATGAGGCTGATTTCGCGTCCCTCACGGCCAAAGGCCCCTACGTGGGCGGAACCCGCTATGAGGCGGAACGAGAACTCGAGGTGGGCGTTGCTTTGGAGATGGTGCGCCGAGGTGGGGCACATATCGCGAAGATGCGTTACAGTCTGTGGCTCGGAGAGGACGGCTGGGTTATCGACCAGTTCGCAGGAGCGAATGCGCCTCTTATTATCGCCGAGGTGGAACGCGGCGGCCCGGTGGTTGATCTGACGATTCCGCGCTTTTGTGAATACGAGGTAACCGAGGACCCGCGCTTTTCCAACGACCACTTGGCGACCGGTCCCTACGGTGCCTGGGCCTACCGGTTCCAGGAAGAACTAGCGGGTAAACGCGAGCGTTTCGCCACCTCATTCGGGGCGAACCGGGTGGAGTAAGTTAGCGCCGCTTCTCCCGCTGCCACGCCCAGACCAGGGCCAGGCTGACAGCCACCACCGCGATAGCTAAGAGCACGACGGCGTCGGGAATGGTCCCAGCGGCCGCACGTACCGAGGACTCAATCCCGATCTGCTGCTGCGAATCGAGGAGACCACCGAGCGACTGAGTGCCGTTGGTGACTAGCAGGAAAATCCCAATCGCCACAAAGAGGGCACCACCGATAAGGGACGGCACCGTGGTAGTGATCGGGCCAAGGCGCAACGGCCGGGCCCGCAACCAGCCGCGCTGGCCGATACGAAGCCGATCCCACAGAGCTGCCAAAATGATCAGCGGCACCATCATGCCGAGTCCATACACCGCCAGCAGCAGTGCCCCGTAGGCAGCCGAACCGCCCAGCCCGGCCAGCGCCAGAATCGAACCGAGAATCGGGCCAGAACAACCCCCAGCCACCCCATAGGTGGCCCCCATAACGTAAACCGCCAACCATCCGCCGGGGTCACGGTGGGGGCGGGCGGCGTCGGCGGTGGCAGCTTGATCCGCGAGCTGCGCACCGGGCAGACGGAAACTAACCCCGGCCATCATCGCCAGGCCGAGCACGATAACGATGACGGAGCTCCCGACGACGACGAGATGCCGGTAGGAAAGCAGCAGCCGGCCCAGTGACCCCGCCAAGGCCCCGAGCGGCACCAGGGTGGTTAGCAAGCCCAAATAGAAGACGCCGGTTTTAGCGAGCAGGTTACTGCGGGAAGCGAAGGCGTAGGCGAAGAAGCTCGGAAGTAGCATGGCCGCGCACGGGCTGAGTAGGGAGGCGATACCGCCGAGAGCTGCGCCAGCAAGTCCAATATCAGTCATCAGGGACACTGTACCGAACGGGCTGGGGATGACGTTCGCTAGCGGGCGTTTTAAGCTGGGAGAGATGTCCGAAAAACCCGCCCCTTTTGACCACGGTTTGGAATTGCGCGATGCCTATGGCCGCGTGGCGCGCGATTTGCGTGTGTCTCTAACCGACCGGTGCAATCTGCGGTGTACCTACTGTATGCCGGCGGAGGGGCTGGATTGGCTGCCCACCGAGGTAACCCTCACCGATGCTGAGGTCAGCCGACTGATCCGCATTGCAGTGGAGATTTTGGGGATTGAGGAGATCCGCTTTACCGGTGGCGAGCCGCTGCTGCGGCGTGGGTTAGAAGGCATTATTGAGGCGGCCGCGGCGCTCACCACCCAGCGCGGGGGCCGCCCGGACCTCTCCATCACCACGAACGGCTTGGGTTTGGATAAGCGGGCGGCAGCACTGCGGGCGGCGGGTTTGCAGCGCGTAAACGTCTCTTTAGACACCCTGAATCGGGAACGTTACGCCCGCCTGGCTCGGCGGGACCGATTCGATGACGTTCTAGCGGGCTTGGCAGGGGCGCGCGCGGCCGGGCTGGGGCCAATTAAGGTCAATAGCGTGCTCATGCGCGGGGTGAACGAGGACGACGCCGTCCCGTTGCTGCACTTTTGCCTCACCAATGGCTATGAATTGCGGTTTATTGAACAGATGCCGCTAGGCCCGCCTCACACCTGGCAGCGCACCGATATGGTGGATGCCGCCGAGATCCTGCGGCGGCTCGGGGAGCATTTTGATCTCTCCCAGGAACCCGCGCCGCAGGGCAGCGCGCCTGCCGCAGTGTGGCAGGTGGCCGCCGGGAAGGACCACCCGGCCGGGAGTGTGGGCGTGATTGCATCGGTTACGCGCCCATTTTGCGGGGCCTGTGACCGCACGCGGATCACTGCCGACGGGCAGATGCGCACCTGCCTGTTCTCCCGCACTGAAACCGATCTGCGCACCCCCCTGCGTGATGGGGCGAGTGACCGAGAACTGGCTGAAATTTGGGCGAGCGGGATGGCGGAAAAGAAACCTGGCCATGATATTGATGACCCAACGTTTATTCAGCCGGGCCGACTCATGTCCGCCATCGGCGGCTAATAGGGCGGAGTTAAAAGGAGAGCTATGACGACTATTCGGTATTTTGCGGGAGCCGCGGCCGCTGCCGGAACCGACGAAGAGCTGTGCGATGTTAGACCTGCCGCTTGCTTGGCAGATGTATTGGCGGAGCTGGGCAAGGACAACCCACATCTACAACAGGTGTTGGAGGTTTCAACAATTCTTGTTGACGGCACCCCCGTCCACAACCCAGCGGCCTCCGTTGGAACCGCTCAGCTAATCGAGGTACTTCCCCCATTCGCCGGGGGATAGTGAGTGCTATAACGCATTCGGGTGAATTTCTCTTGACTGCACTTCCGCGTAGAATATCAGAACCACGCTGATCTGTTATCCATGTCTTTTTAGGGAGTTTTTGTGGCGCTCGCCATTACTCAAATTCTGGTGTGTGCAGTCTTCGCCGGACTGGGGGCGATTTTTGCAGCAGATCGCCGGCGCGGTGCGCTAACCGGCGGCGGTATCGCACTGGCTAGTTGCGTATTCGCCACGATGATTCTGGTTATTAAACTGCCGAACTTCTTGCTCTATGGAGAGCGGGCACCCCTCGTTTTTTACGCCAAATACGCTGCCAGCGTCGCGGCTCTGGCAGTCGTTATCGCGCTGATCGCCATGATGGTGCGCGGTAAGCTCCGCGTGAATATTACCCGCCCTACTAATACTTGGCGCACCTGGGTAGCCGTGGCGCTGGCGGCCCTAGTCGGTCTCGTTGTGGGTGGGGTTCTGTTCTCCACCATCTGGGTGGCGCGCAACTTTGGCTACATCACCCCGGACGCCATTCGCTTCTTCTTAGCAGGTGACACGCTCGCGGATACCACCCCGGAGATGTACTGGTCCATCATCAACCAGGTGGGCGTGCCTACCGTGCTCTTCGCTCTGGTAGCGGCAGTAGCCGGATTGGCACCGTGGACGACGACGATCGTGCGCGGCGAGTGCGAACACACACTCGGTCTGAAGGGCACTCGCCGTATTCTGAAATCCGGGGTGGCTATCATGATGGTCGGGGCGCTGGCCTACGCCACGACGCTGCTGCCGCTGCTCGCCACGATCCGGACCTTTGTAGAGACCTCTTCCTATATCGAGGAGCACTACGTTTTTCCCACCGAGGATAATTTGACCTTCCCGGACAAACCGAAAAACCTGGTGCATATTTTCATGGAGTCGATTGAGAACTCCTACTACTCCAAAGAAGAAGGGGGATACCTCGAAAAATCTCTCATGCCGGAGCTGGCAGAACTGACCCGCGAAGGGGTGAGTTTCTCCCACCAAGAAGGTATGGGCGGGCCTCATCAGATCAACGGTGCAACGCATTCCATTGCGGGCATGATCAATATGCAAACCGGTGTGCCGATGGTTCCCGTGGCGCTCAGTAATCAGTGGACGATTAGCTACGCGGACTTTCCCAATCTGGGGGCAATCCTGGCTGACCACGGGTACAACAACTCCTTCATGTTGGGTGGTGACCGCAATTTCCACCAGCTCGGCGACTACTTCAGCACCTACGGGAAATTCTCGATTTTTGACTCTTCAACGGCTAAACAGCGCGGTCTGGTTCCCGAGGACTACCACGTTTGGTGGGGGATCGAAGACGACAAACTCTATGAGTACGCAAAGGATGAACTCACGCGCCTCTCTGAGCAGGACGCCCCCTTCTACTTTGTACTAGAAAACGCAGATACCCATAACAATGACGGCTATCTGTCTCCGAATATCGAAGAGTTCCCCTCTGACCAGCAGTACGGTAACGTCATCCACTACTCCCAAGCCGAGACGGTTAAACTCGTGCGTTGGATGCAACAGCAACCGTGGTATGAGGACACCGTCATCGTTATTACCGGGGACCACCGCTCTAAGGACATCCACTTCTTTGAAGGCTGGGATGAGGACTATGAGCGGACCATCGTCAATATGATCCTCAACGGTGCCCTCCCGGATCCCGGCCCGGAGATCACCAAGAACCGTGACTTCGCGCCCTTTGATTTTTTCCCGACCATCGTGGCCGCACTAGGCATCACCATTGACGGGAATCAGCTTGGGTTGGGAACGAACCTGTATTCCGGGGAGCCCACGTTGATGGAACGGACCGGCGTGCACACGATTGAGGAAGAAATGACGAAGCGCAGCCCGTTCTATGAGGACCGGCTCATCCGAGACCTCAGCCGTAAGGAATTGCAGTAAACCTGCTGTCCGCCCGGATGCGGGAGTGAGCTTATGCCAATTCCCGTAACCGCGGGTGCAGATAGGCGAAGGCTATGGCGAGCACCAAAACGATGGCGCATACGCTCAGTGCCACCAGCGGGGACCAGCCGTACAGCGAGGTAAACGTGACCGGCGCGATAGCGTAGGCGAGGCCGTTATTCGCGTTCGTCAGCCCGGCCATACTGCCCTGTTCCCGGGCAGACATGTGAATAGTCGGGCCAGCGGTGTAGCCAGGCATCATCAACCCGGCACCGAAACCGAATAGGATCGCCCCCACAGGTATAAGCGCCGGGTAGCTGGCTGGAATGAGGGCTAACACTCCGAACAGCGCGATGAGTACCCCGCGGCGCAGCAGGTGCACACTTGACCACCCCAACTTCGGGGCCGCCACTGCCTGGGCTGCGATGAGCGCAATTGACATCAGCACCATGTAGAGGGCGGTCATACTTGCGGTAGAGGGGGCATCAAGATGAAGCCGATCTTGGATGAGGAATCCGAACAGCGTCCCTAGCGCCCCAAACACCGTGAATAAGGCCAAGCCAACCAGGAGGAACGGGAATGCGCGCGGATCAAAATAGGACAGCTTGGCGGGTTTTTCCATCTCACTGAGCGGTTTAGTGTGGGTGAACCGCACCCATAACACCACTATTCCGGCACACATGAGCAGTGGCATCACCGTCAGCGGCAACATGAGTCCACCCAGTGCCGCCAGACCGCCCCCGACCATCGCGCCCACCACGGACGACAGTCCGGTTACGGCCCCCATCCCGCCGACCGCCTTCACCCGCTGCGCCTCCGTGACCGTGTGGGTGACCAGGTGGGTTTGAATGGTGGGGTTGAGTGCGGAAATTGCGCTGCCGTAGATGATCCCGCGGGTGACGACGACGCCTATCAGTAGCCCCACACCCGCCCAGGCACGGGACATGCCAAAGTATGACAGCACCGCGAATGCTCCCAGAGCGAAGGCACCAGCCCCCATGGCGGTGGTGAGAACTGGGCGCACTCCATAGCGTTGTGACGCCCGGCCCCAGGGGCCGGAGGTAAAGGCGAGCATCACCGCGGCCAATGAGATAGTCAGCCCAATATGCCATTCGCGCAGACCCATCTCACGCGAGAGGGGAGCAATGAGGGGACTCAGCAGCATCTGCCCCATGAGGGCGAGCATCAAAATCGCATAGAGCAGTGGGGCCTGGGCGCTGGCCGGGATCCTCACGGCCTGCTTTGGGGGAGTGTCCTGCGGAGGGGCTGCCGGCTCACCTGCGGGAGTTTCAGTAGGGCTGGTCTCCGGATCACTCTTGGACGCGCGGCGGAAGGCGGACACGACAACCTCATTAGATCATTGTTCTACTAAGGGACGCCTAACATTTTAGGAGGGTGCCTATGCGGCGTCAAGAAACGTGAGTAGCGCCGTCAAGGAGGCCAACCGGGGCGCGAAAAGCAAAGATACGTGTAGCCCGAGCAAGCGGTAGAGGTATGGCAGCGCTATCCCGAACGGATCACTCTGGGCAGGCCGTAGCATGGAGGCGTGGTTAATACGGGACGGCGAGCAGGTTTAAGCCAGCAAGCGATTGCGCAGTGCGCCGTCGCGCTGACTGGAGAACGCGGGTTACAGGGCTGGTCGATCCGGGATCTGGCGGGCGAGCTAGGGGTAGTTCCGTCAGTGATTTACCATTATTACGCGGCCAAAGACGACCTCTACGATGCGGTCCTTGCCGAGGTTCTCCAGCAGGTTCCGATACCTGATGAGTCGCTGGAATGGAAAAGCTGGTTTCGGCATGTAGCGAGGGATATGCGCCCTATCCTCCTCGCACATCACGGCGTTACGGAATGGCTCAAGTTCGGGCGTTTTGCCCCGGCGGGATTGCCTCTTTTAGAAAGCGGCCTGCGGCACCTGCGGGATGCTGGTTTTGGGGAGCATGCGGTACTCGCCTTCGCGATGTTCACCAACACGGTTGTCAATGCGATTGGTCAGCGTAACCTTCGGGACCCGCACCAGCCAGGTAAACGCCATGATCTAGACGAAATGATCGAATACCTACAGCGGTCCACGGGGGAGTCTGCCGCCCTGTCCGAAATGCTCGAGCAGTGGCTGGTGCCGCTGGCGGGCAGCCGAGAGGATGATCTGAGCGAAGCCTATTTTGGCACCCTAGTGGAGGTCGTCTTGGCTGGTTTAGAGCAGGTCTACTTGCGTTCGGACGACGCGCCATTGGGCGGCCAGTAGTCGGCGTCGCTAGTGGGGCGGGCACCGAAAATAGCCTGCCCTACCCGCACCACGGTGGCGCCCTCTTCGATAGCGATGTCGAAGTCACCGGACATCCCCATGGACAGTTCTAGGGGCGTGCCGGCGTCGTCGGAAATCTCATCGCGCAGGCGGCGCAACACCTGGAAGCAGGGCCGCACCCGATCGGCGTCAGCGGAGAATAACGCGAGTGTCATCAACCCGCGCACCCGCAGGGCCGGGAAGTCACGCAACTGGCGCACAAAATCGCGGGTCTGTTCTGGGGCGATCCCGAATTTGCTGTCTTCCCCGGAGGTGTTCACCTGCACGTACACGTCCAGTTCGCGGTCGAGCATCTCCAGACGGCGGTTGAGGGTTTCAGCCAGCCGAAGCGAATCGAGCGCCTGAAACTCACTCGCACATTCGGCCACGAGTTTGGCTTTATTGCGCTGCAAATGCCCGATGATGCACCAGCGGGCGTCGAGGTCTTGCATCTCCTGCCATTTGCCGTGCGCCTCCTGCGGCTTATTTTCGCCAAACTCCCGCACCCCGGCCGCATAGGCGGTACGTAGCACCTCCACCGGCTTCGTTTTACTCACCGGCAGCAGGCGTACCTCGGCCGGGTCACGATCCACGCGGGCGCAAGCCGCCGCAATCCGCTCCCGCACCGCAGCCAGATTGGCGGTGAAATCCTCGACGGTGAGGGCGGCCGGCCACTGGCCGTGCTGATCGTGGTGAGTGGTGGTCATTGCGGGCTCCTTCCAGCGTTACTATTCGACGACGGCGGGGTGGCCAGCATCCGCTGGCCACCCATTTACGGGCAGTTGGACCATTCCTCACTGCCATCAGTAAACTTCTGCAGCTTCCACACGGGTAGACGGTCTTTGATCTCGTCAACGAGCGCGGCGATACACGCCCAGGCCTCGCCGCGGTGAGAAGCCGCCACCACCGCAACCAGGGCGGCATCCCCGATCTGCAATGCCCCCACCCGGTGCACCACAGCGAGCGCGTGCACGTCGAACCGGTCAGCAATATCGGTGGCTACATCTTTGACTACCTCGGTGGCGCTGGGGTGGGCGCTGTAATCGAGCGCCGTCACGGCGCGAGCGTCGTCGTGATTACGCACGATCCCACGGAAGGTGACAACCGCCCCCGCGGCCGCACATTCGGTAGCCTGTTCTAAAGCGGCTGTGTCGATGGGCGCGGAGGTGACCTCAGCGCAAATGACGCGGGCAGGCATACGATAGAACCCCCACAGGTTAAACGAAAGGCACGGATGTCTCTCACCGTACCGCTCCAGCGGGAGCCCGTCCCGCTTACTGAAGACCAGGCTATGCGATATTTGCGTACGACGCTCGTGCCGGGGATCGGGCGGGCCGGGCAGGAGCGGCTATTGGCAGCGCGCGTCCTGGTAGTGGGCGCGGGCGGTTTGGGCTCCCCGGTGCTGCTCTATCTGGCCGCCGCCGGGGTGGGGCACGTGACCGTGGCCGATACCGATGTGGTTGATGCGACCAACCTGCAACGTCAGATCGTGCACGGGCGCGCCAGCGTGGGGGTGGCGAAAACGACGTCGGCAGCGCACCGGATTGCGGACCTGAACGCCGACGTTACAGTGCGGGAGCGCGGATTTCTCACCGCCGCGGACGTGGACGGGGAAGTTGCCGGGCATGATCTCGTAGTCGAATGTTCAGACACCTTCGACACTAAATTCCTCATCGCCGACGCGTGCGCGCGCGCCGGAGTGCCCTTGGTGTGGGGCACGATTGTGGGCACCACCTACCAGGTGGGAGCATTCTGGTCCGCCCCACCGCCCGGATTTCCGACGACGACGCTACGTCATCTCTACCCGGCTGCGCCGCCGGCAGGTAGTACGCCGTCATCGGCCGACATTGGGGTACTCGGGGCGGCCTGCGGGCAGGCCGGCAGCGCTATGGCGAGTGAAGCGATCAAGCTGATTACCGGGTGCGGGGAGCCGCTGCTTGGCCGCATCCTCATCGCGGACGTGGCCGCCGCCCGATGGAATACGGTGGAGTATGTAGCGGCCCATCCCGCTCCGCCCCCTCCGGCCGCCGTCATGCCTGACGACGACCTCCTCGAACATCCGGCATCGGCGCGCCCCCGGCGCAGTCCCGACCCCGGCACGCAGGGAACGACGAGTGCAGAAAGGCAGCCATGATTACGATCGAAAACCACCTCAGCGCGGTCCTTGCCGGCGCCGAAACTCTCCCCACGGAAACCCGGCCGATCGGGCAGTGCCACGGCCTGGTGCTGGCCACCGATTGTGACGCCCGCCTGGCCGTACCGCCGTTTGCAAACTCCGCCATGGACGGTTTCGCGGTGCGCGCCGAGGACGTGGCCGGCGCCAGTGCCGATACGCCGGTAACTCTGCGCGTGACCGCCGATATTCCCGCTGGGACCGCCCCCGACACCCCCGTGGAAGCCGGTACGGCGCAGCGCATTATGACCGGGGCGATGATGCCGGCGGGCGCTGACGCCGTCGTACCCGTGGAACTGACTAATATTCCGGCAGGGCCGCAGGCACTGCCGGACGTCGTCGTCATTAGGGAAGCAGTATCCCCGGGCCGGCATGTGCGCGCCGAAGGTGACGATGTGGCGGTGGGGGAGCGGATCGTTACGGCTGGCACGCGGCTGAGTGCGGCGGCGCTATCCTCGCTGGCCTCGGTCGGGTACGGGGAGCTGACGGTCTACCGCCGCCCGCGCGTGGCCGTACTCGCTACCGGGGAGGAGCTAGCTGAGCCGGGCCAAACCCCACCGCCCGGGCATATCCCGGACTCGAACACCACGCTGGTGCAGGGGTTGTTACGCGAGGCGGACTGCGAAGTGGCCGTGGTGGCACGCAGTGGAGATACGCCTGCGGATCTGCTGGCCGCTTTACGGGACGCGGCCGCGAGCGCGGACCTGGTGATCACCACCGGAGGCGTTTCGGCCGGGGCCTACGATGTGGTGAAAGAGGCGACCGCTGGGGCCGGGGTCACGTTCACAAAGGTGGCGATGCAGCCGGGCAAACCGCAAGGCCACGGGATGATTGCGGCGCCGGACGGCCGCCGGGTGCCGATGTTATGCCTGCCGGGTAATCCGGTGTCCGTATTCGTGTCTTTCCATATGTTCGCCCGCCCCGTGCTGGCGCTGTTGGCGGGGGAGGGCATGGAGGCCGCCACCCACGTTCACACCCACCGCATGGCGACGACGACGGTCGGCTGGACGTCGCCCAAGGGGCGCCGCCAGCTCGCCCCGGTGCGGCTAGTGGAGGCCGAACGGCCGGGCGACCTGCCCACGATCACGCCCACGCACCGGCTCGGCTCCGGCTCGCACCTGGTGGCCTCCCTGCACAAGGCTAATGCGCTCGCAGTGGTGCCGGAGGATGTTAATAGCGTCTCTGCCTGGGATGTTGTGGAGGTTATTGAGCTATGAAATTCACCCACCTGAATGACGCCGGAGCCGCCTATATGGTGGATGTGACGGCGAAACAACCGACCGTGCGGGCTGCCACCGCGCGCGGCGAAGTGACCGCCTCCCCGGAGGTGCTGGCCGCTCTACGGGAGGGGCGCGTACCCAAGGGTGACGTGCTGGCTGTGGCCCGCATTGCCGGGATTTCCGCGGCAAAACGGGTGCCCGAACTGCTGCCGCTGGCGCACACGATTGGCGTGCACGGCTGCGCCGTGGACGTGGAACTGCTGGAGGACCGGGTGCAGATTACTGCGACCGTGCGCACCGCCGACCGGACCGGGGTGGAGATGGAAGCTCTCACCGCCGTGAGTGTGGCCGCGCTCGCGGTGGTCGACATGGTGAAAGGCGTGGACCGCTCCGCAGCGATTACCAACTGCCGGATCGTACGCAAATCGGGGGGACGCTCCGGGGACTGGGTACGACCCGGTGAAGAGTGGGCCGACGGCCCCGATGGTGCGGGCAGCGAACACTAGGCCCGCGATGCTACACGCCATTATTCTGGCCGGCGGTACCGGGCGGCGGCTGGGCGGAGTATCCAAAGCCGATATTATGCTCGGCGAACGCCGCCTGCTGGACTGGGTACTGGCTGGGGCGCGGCCCCATATTGACGGCACGATCGTGGTGGTCGCTCCCGAGAGCGTCGAGGTGCCCGCCGGGGTTATTCGGACTTTAGAGGCCCCGCCGCTCGGGGGACCGGTTGCGGGAATATTCGCCGGCCTGGACGCCCTCGCCCACTACCCGATGACGATCGACTATACCGGTGCCACTGGCACCGGGCCGACGCTGATTGCTGTGCTGACGTGTGACGCCCCCGGGGCAGGGCTTGCCCTGCCCCGGCTACGCGATAGCCTGCTGACTGCCGGGCCTGACTGCGATGCCATGATCGGGCGGGATGCGACCGGCCGCGAACAATATCTGCTGGGCGTGTACCAGGCTGAGGCGTTGCGGCGTCGTCGGGAACGCTGGGGGGACGTGCACGGGGCCAGCATGCACCGGTTCATCTCCGCGCTCGCGATCAGTGCGCTTGACCTGCCCGCGCATATGACCGCGGACTGCGACACCCCGGAGGACCTCGCGCGACTGCGGCGAGAGCTCCGAGTGAGTTCACGGGGCCAGTGAGCTAACGAGGCCAGTGAGCTGACGGGGCCCCTGGAGGCGATGGGGGAAGCTGGCGATAGGATTGCGGTATGCGTGTTCGTCTGGTGAAAGTGCCCACCGGTGCTGCGGTTCGATTGGATCGGCCCTGCACGCCCGCGTGGCAAACCGTATATGACCTGCAGTCGGCTAGTGCCGTGGAAGATACCGGGCACAATGACGCGATGGTCGAGAATGTAGAACGCTATCGAAAGAACTGCTCGGTTACTGAGGACTCAGAGCTTTATAGCCGGGAGCGTTACGTCGTCGTGGTAGACGGCGGGTGGAAACAGGCGCTAGCTGAGAGCGATGCTGCGTTAGTGGCCCAGGGATACGAGTGCGAGATCAGTGATGAGGATTTCGATGCGGTGCCGGCGGCGGATATCGCGGGGTACTGCTCGTTCGGTTGGGCACGCAAAACCAACCTAGATAATGGACATTTCTTTATCTATCTCTGGCCCGATGTGCGGCGGCGGGGTTTGGGAACGGCACTGCTGGAGTGGTCGGTGGAGTACCTGCGCGGCAAGGGGCGCAGCGTATTCCTGTGCTACGTCCCAGTGCTTCCAGTTGAGGAAGGGGATGGCCCCGATGCCGCGGGAGCCGATGGCCGAGCGTGCCCTGCCGGGCCGGGCGGGGAATTCCTAAACGCCCATGGTTTCACCGTTACGTATGTGGAGAAGCACTCCGGCCTGTGGCAGCTAGACGACCCCCAGATGCGCAGCAAGGTGCGTGCGGTGGCGCAGCAGCAGTTGGCACAGTCCCGCCCTCACTGGGAGACCGACTACGAGCTGGTATTCTTCACGCCGCAACCGCCCGCCGAGCTGCTCGGAAAGGTCGCGGAAATGTTCAACCATTTTGACGCCGATATGCCGCGCCCAGAAGGGATAGAACCGACGCCAATCAACCCGCAGACGGTACAACAGTGGTATCGCGAGTCGAGGAATAAGGGTTTCGACTCCTATATGTGCGTGGCGGTGCACCGGGACTCGGGCCAGTACGTCGGTTTCAGCGAGATTGAGTGGAGCAGTGGCAGCGGCGGTGCCTACCAGGAGGGCACGTGGGTACATCGCGATCATCGCGGAAAACGACTCGGCATTGCGCTCAAGTGCGCGAATCTGGAAGCGATACTTGCCGGCAGTGACACCCGCGCCGACGACGGTGCGCCCACGCTGGCGCGTATCCACACCGAAAATGGCAGCGACAACCCCCATATGCTGGCCATTAATGACACCCTCGGCTTCGAGGTGAAGTACTACACCGGCGTGTGGCAGCGCAAAGACGCCGACGGGTAGCCCCACCAGAGGCGCTGTAGGCGCGCAGCAGCGCCAGGGGAGCCTTAGGCGTGCCGCCGCGGCCCTGAACGGGCCAGAGTGCAACTAGAGTGCAACCAGACTGTAAAAAATTTGCAGTCTAGAGTGCAAAATTTGCAGTCTGAGTTGTAAACTTGAAGTGTGAATTGGGATACGGAAGCGCTGGAGAGGACGCTGGCTGAGCTGCGGGCACGGCGCGGGGATACCACGTCAATCGAGGTCGAGCGAGGCACCGGGGGCGTACCGCGCATGGCTGAGACGATATGCGCCTTTGCCAATATGCCCAACGGTGGCGTCGTGCTTTTGGGCGTAGATGAGGCAGGCGGGGCGTTTAACCTCGTCGGCCTAGAAAATATTGCGGAAGTGGAAGCAGGGATCGTTAGCCTCACCCGTGAAAAGGTTATTCCCGCTCCCACCATTTCCTTTGAAACCATCGATTATGACGGCAAACTCGTTCTCGTCGCGCAGGTTGCACCCCTATTGATCGCGGAGAAACCTGCCCGGGTTGACGGCCGGCCCTATCTGCGGCAGGCAGATGGCGATTACGCGATGGCAAAGCATGAAGTGCGGATGATTGAGGTGGAAAAGCTTCATAGCGCAGAACAGAGAGACTATGACTTGGCTCCTGCACGGGGGCGCAGCCAGGCAGATCTCGTTCCCGAATTAGTTGATGCTTATGTGCGCCAGGTTCGTAAGGATAGCCGGAGGCTGCGCGACCGTAGTGACGAGCAGATCTTGCAGATGACGAATGTTGTGAACTCTGCCGGAGTGCCGACGGTGGCGGGGCTCTACGCTCTCGGTGACTATCCGCAGGGGCAATTCCCAGCATTAGCCGTTACCGCCGCCGTGCAGGTGCCGGGGCGCAAAGGGGGGCGACGCAATAAGAATCTGCGAGACTTTGACGGTCCGATTCCGGATCTTTTGGCCGAGGTTATGGACTGGCTGGAAGAGAATGTGGGAACAGAGCGCAGATATCGGGCCGACGGGCATATGGAAGAGGTTCCCCAGCTGCCCCTGCGTGCCGCGCGGGAACTGGTTGCAAATGCGCTTGTGCACCGCGATCTAGGGCCGGATACCCTCAACTCGGGCAAATCCATCCAGATTCGAGTCACGCCCGACAAGCTAATGATTCAAAGTCCAGGCGGTTTGCGCGGCGTCTCACTGGCGCAAATTGAAAGTGTGGAACATGCACAGGCGGCGGTAAATCAGCGTTTGTATCACATTGCCAAAAGGCTGACCTCAACTGACGGCGTTGCCGTTATCGAAGGGGAGGGAGGCGGTATTCGGGAGGTATTTGAAGCGGCACACGAGTATGGCTTACCCCGCCCCGTTCTCATTGACACCGGCGTGCAGTTCACCGCGATCCTATGGAAGAATGCCGACGGCGTTGTGCCCCTTCAACCCGACGTCGCCATCGCACCCCGCGCTGACGCCGAGCGGTATTACAGCACGACGCCGACGCGCAATGAGGCAGCGGTTATCGCGGCATTTGTTGCGGCCCGGGTGCCGTTGACACTGCACGAGCTAGGGGAGCGAACTGAACTTACACCCGGCCAGATTCGGTACGCGCTCGCTGGCCCCCTCCGGGAAGGAACCGTAACGATGGTGGGCACCCAGGGAGACCGGAATACCCGCTATACCCTCGGCAAGCCACAGGCATAATAGGGCAAATCCCTAATCTGCGACGCCAGAGTGCAACCAGAGCGCTCCTCAAGGCGGGCCATCCAGGGAAAGCTGTCGATAGAGTGCAACCAGACTGTAAAAAACTTGCAGTCTAGAGTGCAAAATTTGCAGTCTGTTTACAGTGTGGGTGGGGTCAGTGAACGTTGCCGCCCTCAGTGGTGACGTTCGTGGTCCCGGCCCGCGAGCTGGCCGATAATATGGCGCGTAATCGGGCCCACCACACTCACCGCGTCACGCACCCCGCCATTGGAACCGGGCGCGTTCACAATCAGCACCCCGGTCTCACCCCGCTCAGTGATGCCCACGAGTCCCCGTGAGAGCGTAGCCATCGGGGTAGCAGCAAGGCCAGCCATGCGGATCTGCTGGGCAATACCGTCCAGGCGCAGGGAAATCAGTGGTTCGGTTGCCTCCGGGGTGACGTCGCGCGGGGTTACCCCGGTGCCGCCCGTGGTGAAAACTAGGCGCGCCCCGGCGGCGATCGCCTCGGCTATGGCGTGGCGGATCGCCGCGACGTCGTCGGGAACAATAATTGGGGCCGGGCAGATAACGCCGTGAGGCGCGAGTTCGCGCACCGCGAGGGGCCCGGAGGTGTCGGTGGCGGCCCCGTGGGAGCAGCGATCCGAGACGGTGATGACGACGCCGGGAATCGGATCGGCAGCGGAATCTGCTGGGCGGGTTGCAGGCGAGCGGTCCGGGTGGGCGGGCTCTGATGGCCGAGCGGGAGGCGAGTGGTCTGCGTGGGGGGATGAGGTCATGGCTTCACTGTAGAGGGCGGCGGCCTGAAATGTTGAGGATTGTCAGGGTGTGGAGGGAAGTGAAAAATTGTAGTACAGGTGGACCATTAATCAGTTAAGTGAGTGAAAACCATGTCCCCTCAACCGCTGGATCGCGGGAACATCCCGCTGCCACCTCCAGCGCCGGAGCACGGAGCAGGTACTCTGGCGCCACAGGTGAAGTAACGGCCCAGGATTGTTCCCGGATTGAAGGCAAATTAACGAAGGTGAAATGCAGGCCGATAAAGGAGAGGTAGAAAAATACGGTCGGACGGTAACGATGAGGTATGCGAGGGGGAGGGCAAAGATGCATTGGTGGTGTTCAATAGTGCCTGGACGGTGGCATAACCACCCACATAGCTCACTAAACCGGTATTACGGAGAAGATTTTCAATACCTACACGCATAAGGGGATGGTCTTCAACCAGACCAACGCGCACCCAATGTTCGCTCATGAGTCCCTCGAAAAAGGCGGACAAATGGGTATTCTGACCCTTTTATGGTAAAGGAACG
This sequence comes from Actinomycetes bacterium, assembly GCA_023387755.1. Classification (GTDB taxonomy): domain Bacteria; phylum Actinomycetota; class Actinomycetes; order Actinomycetales; family Actinomycetaceae; genus Bowdeniella. The sequence goes on from JAEWHO010000025.1 coordinate 20,427, forward strand.
AGCCGGCTATTCTCAGGACCGACGCCCCCTAATTCTGAGGGGCCTGGGGATTGGGGTCGGTCAGAGATGCAGCCCGGGTGGGGGTAGGTTTCCCGCTGGGAGGACGCCCGAAACGGCGATCACCCCAGGCGCGTAGACGCCGCTCGCAGGGGCGTTCGACCAGGTAGTATAAGGCGGCCGCACCCGCCAGGGAGGCTAGGAGAAGGAGTATGAACCCAACTATCCCGACGCTCTCAACATACGCCGCTCTGAAGGCGTACAAAATGGTGGCGTGAACGAGGTAAAAACAGTACGACCATTCTCCTCCGCGCACCATTATTGGATGCCGCATTAAACTGCGTCTGCCTTCGATATCAGCTGTAGCCGCAACCATAATTGCAGCCATAAAAACGAGGGGCTGTATGAGTGACCAGTAGGGGTTGAGAAGGGTGGCGACGTCGGGAAAGTATCCGGCCCGCTTAAGGGCCCAGTAAAAGAGGCCCAATGCCGCTAACCCGATATACATGACCACCATTGGCACCCGGAATCGCACGCCACGTTTGAGTAGAAGCGCTGCGATTATTCCTAGAAAGAATTCCCAGGTTCGCGCGAGAGGTACAGGCGCTTCCCAGTAAAAGCGCATGAAATATCCGAGAGCGACGCACACCGCTATGAGTAGTGGCAACGCATAGGTGCGCAGTTTTTGAAAGACCCGGTGAATGGCCGGATGGAGAGCGTAGAAAAACGCTTCACAGGACAGCGTCCAAGAGGCAGGATTTCCCCCGAAGAGGTAGAGCGCGTTGTGGGAGAAACCGTGGAGTAGGACGGCGCTGACTAGGAGTGGCCCCCAGGAAAAGGCTTTCTCCCAGAAATGGTCCGGATTCGGGTGGAGAGGATAAAACACTGGGATTGCCAGCAGGAGCGCCACGAAGTGGGCGGGCCAAATGCGAGCAAAACGGCGCATCCAGAATTGGCGGACCGTAGTGGTGGGCCGGGCCGACCAGGTGAGGACGAAACCGGATAGGACGAAGAAAAAAGCGACGCCGCTGTAGCCCATAACCGCCAGATGGCTGCCGGTAAATTCGCCGATATTGAGGAAATGATAGGCAAAAACCCCAAATGCTGCCCACCAGCGCAGGCCGGTTAGTGAGTCTAACCGGAGTTTAGGGCGCTGCTGCTGAGAGGGCGCAGAATGAGCGGATAGAGCCATCGCTAAATTAATCCTTACGGTGTCCAAT
>JAEWHO010000089.1 GCA_023387755.1 Actinomycetes bacterium
CCACTACCCCTTGGGAGAGGTAACCACCGGCTACTAGCAGCACCGAGCCGGTATGGCGCGAAAAGGCCTCTTTGAGCGGGAGGCGCACCAATTCTTGGCGTTGCCGAGCGCGTTCGAACTCAGGCGATTCAGCAATCGTAAGGCGGATGAATAGGCCCACTACTACCAGGAGGGCGGAAAAGAGGAACGGAATCCGCCAGCCCCAGGAGATGAAATCCTCAGCCGGCATTATTGCTACCGCTAGGAATACGATATTCGCCAGAGCCGTACCGGCGGGTGCCCCCATCTGTGGGAACGATCCGAAGAAACCGCGTTTCCCACGGGGCGCATGTTCTACCGCCATCAGAGTGGCCCCACCCCACTCGCCGCCGACCATGAACCCTTGGAGTAACCGCAGAATGGTAAGGCATATCGGGGCGGCAATGCCGATGGTGGCATAGCCGGGCAACACCCCCATGAGGAAGGTGGCGGCCCCCATACCGACCAGGGAAATGACGAGCATTTTCTTACGGCCCACGAGATCACCGTAATGTCCAAAGACGAAACCACCGAGCGGGCGGGCAAGAAACCCCACACCGAGGACCGCGAAGGACTGCAGCGTCCCCATCAGCGGTGTTGACTCGGGGAAGAACACCGCCGGGAAAACAAGAGCGGCAGCAGTGCCGAATATAAAAAAGTCGTAGAACTCGATGGTGGTGCCTACGAGGCTCGCGACGGCGACCCGCCACGGGTTCCTAGGATCAGCGGCGCTGCTGTTCATCTGTACACTCCAATCCGAGCTGTGCCCAGGGAAACAGTGGCGGGGCGAACGTTTGTGGGGCCTGCTTCCAGCGGAGAAAACTGGGATTATGAGCAGGTTAGGCTGTACTAACCTCTCCCGGCACCGTTGTGCCAGCCCCCGGCACACTCCCTATAAACAAGTGCTGCAGAGCCGGCGCAACCGCTGCAATAGCACAGCGCAGTGGCGAGTGAGGCGATGTCAGGTGAGAATACCGGTATGGCTACGACTGCATTTAAAGGCGAACCTGTGACAACGTGTGGGCAGCTGCCCGAAGTTGGCTCGAAGGCACCCGATTTCACCGTCGTCGGAACTGATTTGAGCGAGGTGACACTCGCAGATTTCGCGGGCCACCGCGTGGTGCTCTCGGTATTCCCGAGCGTAGATACCGGCGTCTGTGCCGCCTCCGTGCGGGCATTTAACGAAAAGGCCGCGGGGATGGAGGGCACGCAGGTTGTGTGTATTTCCCACGATCTGCCCTTCGCGCTGGCGCGTTTTTGCGGTGCCGAAGGTATCGAGAATGTGACGACCGCATCCGGGTTCCGTTCCAGCTTTGGCGCCGACTATGGGCTCACCATGACCGATGGGCCCCTGGAAGGGCTCCTGGCCCGAGCAGTGATCGTACTCGACGACGAGGGTACTGTGGTGTACACCCAGCTCGTCGAGGAGATCTCCACCGAACCCGATTACGACGCCGCACTGGCGGCCCTGCGGGCCTAATACGCCGGGAACCGCACTCGAGGCGGGCCAACGCTGCTGGCAGGGATACCTGCTGGCAGGGTTTGCCCGTCCGTTGGGTTAATGAGTTCAGCCACGGTGACGGTCGGTACAGATCTCCGCTATGTGGGCGGTCGGTAGCAGGCACGGGGGCTGGACGCGGCCGTACTGCGGATAGAACCAGGGTCCCGGGCACGACCAGAACCAAGGCAATCGACACCGCGATGAGGTGGTGGAGACCTTCGGCGAGCTCCTGAAAGCGTACCTGCCCAGTCACCAGCATCACGATGGCCGTGATCGCAATCGTCATGAGAATGAGCGTGAGCGCCGTCGAAATATAGATAATGCGGTCACAGGGGTGGCGTAACTCGGCGACTTGCGCCGCGGTGAAAGCGCCGCGATGGCGGCTTCTAGACGCCGCCATGTATGCCCCGCAACTGCCGGGCATACATACAGACGGCGGCTGCTGCGGCAACATTGAGTGATTCGGCGTGGCCGAGGAGGGGGATCTTGGCGAGCACATCACACGCACGCCGCCCCTCTTCCCCCAGCCCATGGGCTTCATGGCCGAATACCCAGGCAACCGGGCCGCTCAGATCAATGTCAGTGACGTCCTGGTGGGCGTAACCATCAGCCCCGATGGTGGTATAGCCTGCCTCCCGCAATAAGTCGATGGCTCGCAGTGGTTCTAGGCCGGTGATGACCGGCAGGTGAAAAAGTGAACCGGCGGCCGAACGCACCACCTTAGGGTTCGTCACCTCCACTGAGCCTTTGCCAAGCAGCACTCCCCCAGCGCCGGCAGCGTCAGCGATCCGAATGAGCGTCCCCGCATTACCCGGATCGGAAATATGAGGCAGACACATGAGCAAATCGGCGTCGCCTACCAGGGAGTGCAGGTGGGCGGCGTCGTCGTCCCCGGTGAGACGATAGTGGGTTGCGAAATCGAGGGGGGCGACGGCGGCGATCCCTTGGCAGTCCGGTGATATCGCGCGCATAACGGCCGCGGTGGCGTAGCTGAGGAATGGGGCCGGGCAGGAAGCCACAATGTCCGCGACGGCGGCAGAAGGGTGATCGTCCTGGACGTAAACGTGCAGCCCCTGGGGGATGAAACGGATGGCTTCCCGAACTGACTGGGGGCCTTCGATCAGGAAGCGCCCTTGGCGCATACGCACTGAGCGCCCACCTAGTGCAGCCAATTTTTTCACCCGATCAGAGCGGGGATTGGCGAGCACAGGCGGGCGCTCAGCATGCATAAATATGTGCCTAGATTAGGAAGCCTTGGGGGCGTTCACGTCCTCGGGCAGGGCGGCCTTCGCTGCTTCCACCAGGCCCTTGAAAGCGGCCGGGTCGTTAACGGCAAGTTCAGCCAGCATACGCCGATCGACCTCGATCTCAGCCAGACGCAGACCCTGCATGAACCGGTTGTAGGTCATGCCTTCGGCGCGGGCAGCAGCGTTAATGCGCTGGATCCACAGGCGACGGAAATCGCCCTTCTTAGCCTTACGGTCACGGTAGGAATACACAAATGAGTGAGTGACCTGCTCCTTGGCCTTACGGTACAGGCGAGAGCGCTGACCGCGGTAGCCCTTGGCGCGTTCCAGGGTGGTGCGCCGCTTCTTATGGGCGTTAAGAGCCCGCTTCACGCGTGCCATGAAAGTCTCCTTCTACGTTTCTCAGTGCCTGTTATTTGCCGAGCAGGCGCTTGACGGTCTTCTGCTCTGCCTTGGCGAGCACGACGTCATTGGACAGCCGCCGCTTGCGGCGGGAGGGCTTATGCTCCAACAGGTGACGCTTATTGCGGCGCTCGTGCATGATCTTGCCGCTGCCGGTCACCCGGAAACGCTTTTTCGCACCAGAGTGCGTCTTGTTCTTCGGCATGTGCTGTTTTCCTTCAGGTCTGCGCGCCCGCAGGCGCGAGTACTGTGCCCGCAGGTGCGGGCCCTTACGGGTCTGTCAGCCGTCAGACTGCTCAGCCGCCCGACGCTCGTCACGACGACGGCGCTGCTCAGAGCGGGCCTGTGTCTTCTTGGCTAGCGGTCCAATCACCATGGTCATATTGCGACCATCCTGGCGCGGCTGTGACTCTACCTGTCCGTATTCGGTGACGTCGTCAGCCAGGCGCTGCAATAGGCGGATCCCCATTTCCGGGCGGGACTGCTCCCGCCCGCGGAACTGGATGATCGCTTTGACCTTATCCCCACCCTTGAGGAAGCGAATCGCGTGCCCACGCTTAGTTTCGTAGTCGTGGTCGTCGATCTTGAGACGGAAACGAATTTCCTTCAGCTGCGTATTCGCCTGCTTACGCCGGGCCTCACGGGCTTTCTGGGCGGCCTCGTACTTGTACTTGCCGTAGTCCATGAGTTTGGCAACCGGGGGGCGGGCGTTGGGAGCAACCTCAACTAGATCAAGATTGACTTCCTCGGCGAGTTTCATCGCCGCATCGACGCGTACGACACCGACCTGCTCACCGTCAGGTCCGATGAGGCGGACCTCCGGAACGCGGATCCGTTCGTTAATGCGTGGCTCGTTGATGTGACCTCTCCTTAACGGTTTCGGGCGGCCGACGCGAAGAAGGCCTCCGCGACGGGGTGCGCGGAGGCCTGCACAAACAGCGGGAAACATTCCCGCAGTTAAGAACCCGGCCCCTTATTCGGAACCAAGGTGGGAAGGAGGCTTCCGCTTTGGACGGTTGGACCGTCTACCAAGGATTCACCCTACCACAGTCACGCCCGCTATGACTGCGCCAACGATGTGGGATACAGCTCCATTGACTCGACCCGGTGAGTGATCTCTTCACTGCCACGCAGGCGCTGACTGACCTCAGCGAGAGTGGTCTGCAATTCCTGCGCATCCAGGCCCGGGCGGAGAGCCACGACGACGCGGATCTCCGTCGTCGAGCCTGGCTCCACTCGGACCCCCGCTACCGGCAGGATTCCGGTAAGCGTGCGGGCAATGAGGGCGGGCAATTCCGCATTCCGGGCGGCCGGCACCCACTCCTCCCCCTGGATAAGGGACCACACCGCCGGGCGGGGAATCACGGTGGCATGGGGGGAGGCTGGGTCGAGCAGCAGGACGCCATCGGATTCGCTGGCCGATGCCAATGCGATCCGCGGGGCCGGCATAGGGATCGGGCGGGCGGTCGGATTCCAGGCCAACATCGCATCCATCGACGAAAACACCGGCAGCGCATGGCGGCCATCAGCCAACTCCACCGACACCAGCGTAGGCGAGCCACACTCGCTGCTTTCCTCGACCTCCCCGGGCGTGGCAGCATCCGCATCCGTTACCTGACCGGAGCGCTTATTCAGCCCACTATGGCCCACCACTCCCCCGTCGGCAGTGCGGCCCGGATGGTCGTGAGGCAAGACCGGGACCAGCACCCGCGCCTCGGCGAGGGCAGCCACGACCGCCACCGTCCGTTCCTTGGCCGCAAAGGCCTCCATCAGTTCCGCCGGGGCGGAGCCGTCGTCGTCGGAGTAAGGATTGGGGGGAAAGGATTTACGGGGCGGCGCAGGAGGCGGGGCCATCACCTCCGGCGGGAGGTGTGCCTCACTCACCGCGCCACCTCGGTAGGATCGGCACCAGCTGCGACGGCGAGCGCCTGCGGCAGGCTGAAACGGCCGGCGTACAGTGCCTTACCGACGATGGCACCTTCGACGCTGCCCAGTTTCACCAGGGCCGCAATATCGGTCAGTTCAGCTACGCCACCGGAGGCGACAACCGCCGCGTCAGTACGGCTACATACGGCGGCGAGTAGATCGAGGTTGGGCCCCTGCAGGGTGCCGTCCTTGTTCACATCGGTGACGACGTAGCGCACGCATCCGGCCTCATTAAGCCGCTCCAACGTTTCCCACAGCGGGCCACCGGGGCGAGTCCAGCCGCGGGCGGCGAGGGTTTCGCCCCGTACATCCAGCCCGACGGCGATCCGGTCGCCCCACTGGGCGATGACCTGCTCAGTCCATTCGGGATCTTCTAGCGCGGCCGTGCCGAGATTGACGCGCCGGGCGCCAGAGTCCAGGGCTCGGCGCAGGGAAGCGTCGTCGCGAATCCCCCCGGACACCTCCACATTGATCGGGGTGCGGGCCACGATATCGGCGATGAGATTGGTGTTCGTTCCCCGGCCGAAGGCAGCATCCAAATCGACGACGTGGAGCCACTGTGCCCCCTGCTCCACAAATTCAGCAGCCACCTCGCGGGGGTCACCGTAGACCGTTTCCGTACCGGCCTCGCCTTGCAGCAGGCGTACCGCTTGTCCGTCCACAATATCGACTGCGGGCAGGAGTTCTAACACGGGGATCCTTTCCAGACGTTCTCACAGGGAAGATACAAGCTCGAAGTTGTGCCCATATAGGCGGATGCCGCGCCAGCTAGAGGGCGGGGGCCGGGTGAGCGAACGGGGCGCAGGTTAGGCATTGGCGACGTCCTGCACCCAGCGCGAGAGCAATTCCAGACCCACATCCGCTGATTTTTCCGGGTGAAACTGGACGGCGCTCAGCGGTCCGTTTTCCACCGCGGCCACAAAGTCCTCCCCGTGGTAGGCAAAGGATGTGACCGGCTTGCGAGTGCGAGTTCCCCCCAGCAGCGTGGCTGGGTCCGTGTGGGCGGCATAGGAGTGGACAAAGTAAAAGCGTTCCCCGTCCATTCCCGCCAAAAGTCGGGATTCGGGGTGAGCCCGCACGGCAGTCCAGCCCATGTGGGGTAGTACGGGGGCGCACAGTTCACTGACCTCACCCGGCCACTGTGCCAATCCCTCGGTGCGGACCCCGTGTTCGGTGCCTGCCTCGAACATGACCTGCAGCCCAACGCAGATGCCGAGGACCGGTCGCGCTCCCGCCAGGCGGCGTTCAATCAGGCGGGGGCCATAGACGCGCTCCAGCCCTGCCATACAGCTCGCATACGCACCCACTCCGGGAACGACGACACCGTCGGCATTGAGAACCGCATCCATATCGGCACTCACGTCAACGTCCGCCCCCACCCGCGCCAGCGCGCGGCGAACAGAACCGATATTGCCGGCCCCATAGTCGAGGATGACAATACTGGTCATGCCGGATCCTCGGGGTTGCGGCTGCGGTCAATAAACGCCTGGGCCGCCCGGCGGACTTGCTCTGAGGTGGAGTCGTGGGTGCCCTCAATATCCTCCAGCGCCCGCAAGCCGAGTGCCAGATCCTCGACCACACTATCCGCGCCCGCCAGCACCAATCCCGGCGAGAGTGACTGCGCCGGCGCACCCACCACGATATGCCGGGCCGCCATCTGGCCGGTCGGTTCGCTGGCCGAAGCCGTCATTTCGATAACGAGGACGACGACGCCGTGCGGGGTTAAGCTGGCAAGTTTCTCCGCTGCTCGCGTTACCTCAGCGGGGATCACGACGCCGTCCTCAGCAGTCAACGCTTCCAGCTCATCGGCAGGCTCGGTATCCATGACGGCGATCGCACCCGACTCGTTCGGCACCGCAATCGCTGCAATATCGGCCAGCGCGCACATGCCGGCGAGTGCTTCTGGGGACGCCAGCGGCGTCAGAATCAGGGCGCGGGCAGTTTTCTCTGGCGTATCCGGTTTCTCTGGCGCATCCGGTTTCTCTGGCGCATCCGGTTTCTCTGGCGCATCCGGTTTCTCTGGCGCATCAGGTTTCGCGGCAGCAGCGGAGGGTTCTCCCCCGCCGTCTAGGCGGGCGGCGTCGTCGTCAAAGCCGGCAAAGTCCTGGCCGGACATGATCTCCTCAAAGAGACGATCAATCTCATCTTCGCGGCTCATAGTGCCCCCTTGGTGGACGGAATATCATCGGTGCGCGGGTCATACTCGACGGCGCCGCGTAACGCCCGAGCGAGCGCCTTGAACTGGGCTTCCACAATATGATGGGGATCCCGCCCGGCGAGCACCCGCATGTGGATACACACGCCGGCGTGCAAAGCCAGCGACTCAATAACGTGCCGGGTCAAGGCTCCGGTGAAATGCCCGCCAATAAGGCAGTATTCCTGCCCGGCGGGTTCTCCGGTGTGTACTACGTAGGGGCGGCCAGCCAGATCGACGACGGCGTGAGCGAGCGCCTCATCTAGCGGCACGGTGGCGTCCGCGAAACGGCGAATACCGCGTTTATCACCGAGCGCTTCTGCCAGCGCCCGGCCTAAGCAAATCGCCGTGTCCTCCACGGTGTGGTGGACGTCCACATCCACATCCCCACGGGCCTGTACGCGCAGGTCGATAAGGGAGTGGCGAGCTAAGGCGGTAAGCATATGATCATAGAACGGCACACCGGTATTGATCTCCGCCTGACCGGTGCCGTCAAGGTTTAACTCGAGGACGATCTCGGATTCGCTGGTCACGCGCTCAACTCGGGCGCGTCGCTCATGGCGCGGCATATCGAGCCTCCTGGAGTTCTTGTTGAAATAGTGCCATCTCTGCGGCGGTACCGATCGTGACTCGCACATGCCCGGCTGGACCAACACCACGTATCAAAATACCGCGTTCAGCCAGCGCCGCACACACCCTGTCACGATCTGCATACGGCCCATACAGCAGGAAGTTCGCATCCGAGGGGTGCACGGTAAACCCGCGTTCCCGCAACCACGCAGCAGTATCGTCGCGGCGCTGCCGGATCTCTGCCACGCGGGCCAGTAGCTCCTCCCGGTGGGCGAGTGCCGCACTCGCGGCCGCCTGGGTGAGGGCGGACAGGTGGTAGGGCAGGCGCACCAGGCGTAAAGCCTGCATGATCTCGCTGCTGGCGGCCGCATATCCGAGTCTCAGCCCCGCCATTGCGAAGGCCTTGGACATGGTGCGAGTGACGATCACGTTAGGGTGTTCGTCCAACAGTTCTAGGGCACTGGGAGTGCCGGGGTTTCGAAACTCCGCGTAAGCCTCGTCTACCACCACTACACACTCGCTCCCATCCGGCCCGGTGCCGCGCAGGCTGGTAGCAACCTCGGCGATCGTGGGGTTCGGCGTGAGCGCCCCGGTCGGGTTATTGGGTGAGGCGATAATGACGACGCTCGCCTGCTCGGCGCGGGCGTGATCAATGAGGGCGGCGACGTCGATACTGAAATCGGCGCGGCGGGGTACCTGCAGGTAGCGGGTGAAGGTGTCCCGCGCATATTGCGGGTACATCGAATAGGTCGGGTTCGCCCCGATCAGGCATCGCCCGGGACCGCCGAAAGCCAGCATAATATGCGTCATCACCTCATTGGAGCCATTGGCTGCCCACAGCTGCTCGGCGTCCAGCGGTACACCAGCTTCCGCGTGTAGATAATCGGCGAGGTCTTGGCGCAGATGTGGGAATTCCCGTTCTGGGTATCGGTTGGCCAGTGGCAAGGATGCCGCGATAGCCGTGGCAATAGACTCCTGCACCACCGGGGAGGGCGGGTAGGGGTTCTCATTCACATTCAACCGCGCGCGCACACAGCCCTCCGGGGCGCCGTACGGGGTGGCGTCCCGGAGGTCATCGCGCAGCGGTAGTGAGGTCATGACTGGGTGGCGTAGCGGTAGATATTGGTTTCGCGAGCGTTGAACCCGCAGCGTTGGTAGAGCCGATTGGCGGCTTCCCGGGAGGGGCGGGAGGTGAGGTCCACTGTGCGGGCTCCCATCCGTTGAGCAAAGTCCACCGCTGCCTCCACCAGTTCGCGTCCCGCCCCGTGGCCGCGAGCTTCTTCCAGGACGACGACGTCTTCCACCCACGCACGTAAGCCGGTAGGAATGCGGAATGTTGCCAGCGTGAGCATACCCACGATCTGACCGGCGTCGGTACGGAAGGCAAATAGGTACACGCCTTCCTGATTCACGACTGCCTCAATCTGCTCCCACTCCAGTGGCGGGGTGGAGGTGGATAGTTGAGGAATCATCTCGTTGATGGCTTCCACCAGTTCCGGGGAAACGACCTCCACTAATTCAACGCCCATCAGCTTACCTTCCTGCGTGGTTGATTCTGGTTGCTCACCATTATGCCGTGGCTAATGCTCACTGCGAATGCTGGCCGCGCGGGCGTGGGCAGGTAGGCCCTCGGTTAGAGCCAGTGCCGCCAACGGTTCGCTCACCGCAGCGAGGGCCTCGCGTGAATACTCCACCTGCTGTACCGGCCGTATATAGGGCATCACACTCAGACCGGCCCGATACCGAGCGGTCCCCCCGGTGGGCAGAACGTGATTGGATCCAGCTACATAATCTCCCAGCGGGACCGGTGTGTAGGGGCCTACAAAAATGGCACCGGCATGGCGGATTCGGGCTGCTACTGCGGGCGCATCGGCGGTGTGAATCTCCAGGTGTTCGGCCGCGTACGCATTGGCCACGTCGATGGCGGCGGCGTCGTCGTCCACGAGGACGATACCCGATTGGGGGCCGCTAAGGGCCTGGGTAATCCGTTCCCGGTGCGTGGCCTGCACGCACTGCTCCTCTACTTGGGCAACCACTGCATCTACGAGAGCCTCACTGGCGGTAATCAGCACTGAGGCAGCGGCCGGATCGTGTTCTGCCTGCGAGATGAGATCTGCTGCCACGTAGGCAGGCTCGGCAGTGTCATCGGCAATGATGGCGATCTCGGTTGTTCCGGCTTCGGCGTCAATACCGCAAACGCCGGCCACGGCCCGCTTAGCGGCCGCTACATAAACATTGCCTGGTCCCGTCACCACATCCACCCGGGGGCACATAGGGGCACCGTCCTCATCCGCAACGCCATAGGCAAACATTCCGATCGCATCAGCCCCGCCCACGGCGTACACCTCGTCAATCCCCAGCAGATAACAGGCTGCCAATACGGCTGGATGGGGCAATCCACCGTGGTCGCGCTGCGGCGGACTCGCCAAGGCAATCTGCTGGACCCCAGCCACCTGCGCAGCCACCGCATTCATCACCACCGACGACGGGTACGCGGCTAGTCCCCCGGGCGCATATAGCCCCACCCGATCCACCGGTATCCACCGCTGCCGAATCGTGCCGCCGGGAATGATGTGGGTGGTAACCTCCTGCGGCAGCTGGGCTTCATGGCCGCGTTGGGCGTGATCGATTGCTAGTTCCAATGCCTTCCGCACCACGGGATCCAGCTGGTCGGCCGCCTGCGGCAATGCCGAGGCTGGAACGCGCAGGTGGGGCGGGCGCACGCCGTCGAAGCGCTCGGCGTGATCTCTCAGCGCCGCCGTTCCCCGCGTACGCACCTCATTGATGAGGGCAGTGACGGCAGGGAGAACGTCGGCGACGTCGTGGCTGGCACGCGGGAGCCGCTCGGCCAGGTTAGCGGTGAGGTTTTGTCCACGCAGATCGAGAAGCTGCAGCATACCTAGACTGTATTAGCCCCACGCCGTCGGCGAGATAGAGGTCCGAAAGGTGAATCATGGCCTCTGCGAACGTGTCCATAATAGGGCCGTGACTAAAGACACCCAGATGCGCGTGTGCTACCGTACCCCCTCTCCCGTGTGGGGAGATGAAACCGCCGCCGTGATGGCCGCCCTACAGTGGGCTAATAAGCATACGGTGGTGGCCACCGATCCGAAGACGACGGCGCGGCCCGCCAGTGAACTACATGAGGCCATCGGCGAAACGATTACGCCGGCCGGAATCGGGTGGGCCGAGGCGATCACCATTTTCGATGAGATCGCAGTAAAGGCCACAAGAGCACAGGATGACCCCTACAACCTGGCGTTCATCCCCGCGGCTCCCACCCGCGCCGCAGTCGCTTTTGATTCGGTGGTGTCAAGCGCGAATATTTTCGGCGGCATGTGGGATGCCGGGTCTGGCGCTATCCATCTAGAGAATCAGGCACTGGGATGGCTGATTGGGTTGCTGGATTGGCCCGAGACCGCGGCCGGGTGTTTCGTCTCCGGCGGCACGATTGGGAACCTGTCTGCTCTAACTGCGGCGCGGCACCGCGCCCGCACGCACGGTGAGAGGCCTGCCTCCGGGTGGAAGATCGCCGCGAGTGCCGGCGCTCATTCCTCCATCGCGGGGGCCGCGGCAGTATTGGACGTCGATATTGTGTGGGTGCCGGTGGATGAGCGCGGCCATATGACCGGTGCGGCCCTGCGTGCGGCTATCGAGAATGAGGAGGGGGTATTCGCCGTCGTCGCCTCTGCTGGCACCACAAACATCGGAATCATCGATGATTTGGCCGATATCGCTGACGTCGCTGAGGAGCACGATCTGTGGATGCACGTTGATGGTGCCTATGGCGGTGCGGCCCTCGCCTCACGGACTGCGCGCCCGCTGTTCAATGGCATTGAACGGGCGGACTCATTCATTGTGGACCCGCACAAGTGGCTGTTCGCTCCCTATGACTGCTGCGCACTGATCTACCGTGACGCCGCCGCGGCCCATGCCGCCCACGCCCAGCACGCTTCTTACCTGGACGCGATTGACCGAACCCAGTCAAATCCGGCGGACCTGGCAATCCATCTATCCCGGCGTACCCGTGGTCTACCGCTGTGGTATTCCCTAGCGGTACATGGCACCAACCGCTATGAGGAAGCCATTGATCGCTGTATGCAAGCTGCGCGTCGAACGGCCGCCGGTATTGCTGAATTGGAACACCTGGAACTGCTGGTGGAGCCGGAACTGACGGTAGTGACGTTCCGCCGGCGCGGCTGGGACGCCGCAGCGCACCTGGAGTGGTCAAACCGGATGGCCCATGACGGCGTCATCTTTATCGTTCCCACTGCCCTGAATGGCGAGAGCGTCCTGCGGCTTGTGATCGTGAACCCGGAGACCGATCCGCGTCAGATCTTACGGGTGCTCGACCACACCATGCGCTAGCGAATACACCCCGGCCCGAAGAGAGCTTTCAGGTCGCCGAATAGGGCCGGGGTGGGGTTCACGGAGAACCGCGCATCCAGACGCACCAGGGTGCGTTTAGCTGGGCTGTGCAGCTCCACATACACCTCACTGGATCCCTGGTGATTGGTTAAGACGCGGGTGAGATCAGCAACGGTGGACTGGGTACACCGGTGGGCTGGAAGAACCACGGTAACAGGCGCATGTTCGCTCAGATTCACATTAGGGAAGGACATTTCCATCCCGATAATCACCGGGTCGCGGTCTTCCTCTGCCCGGAAGCGCCCCTTGATCGCCACAATTGAATCCGGCATGAGTTCAGTTGCGATCGTCATGTACGCCTGTGGGAAGAAGTTCACGGCCATACCGCCGGTGAGGTCCTCCAGATGCACGATAGCCCAGGATTTGCCCTGTTTTGTCAGCCGCTTTTCCACATTCGCAATCAGGCCACAGACGGTGACGATCCGTCCATCGCGAGAATCTT
>JAEWHO010000033.1 GCA_023387755.1 Actinomycetes bacterium
AATACCGCCCGCAAGGCCTCTTTATCGCGGATATCGCATAGCACCATGTCGTTGGTGTCCAGCAGACCCTGGTGGTAAATATCCAGCTGCACCCCGTGCAGAGCGGACTCATCGCGGTCAAGCAGGACGAGCTCGCGTGCCCCCAGCTGATGAACCTGGCGGGCAATTTCGGAGCCAATCGAGCCCCCAGCACCGGTAATAAGCACAACCTTGTCGTTAATGTACTTAGCGACCTCGGGCAGGTCGATTTCCACCTGGCGGCGGCCGAGAATGTCCGCGACGTCAACCTTGCGGACATCTTGCAAGCGCAGCCCGCCACCGAAGATTTGAGTGATCGGGGGGAGAGTGAGGGTTTCGACGCCGAGAGGTGCAGTGGTCGAAACAATGCGATCCATGAGTGCCGGCGGTGGGTCAGAGATCGCCACTAGAACGGTGGAGATCTGAGACTCACTGATGATCGGCTCGAGGGCCTCCCCGTTGCCGAGCACCTTAACGCCGGAAATCCGCAGGTTCCGTTTACCGGGATCATCGTCAATGAGGCCGATCACGCGGTAGGGGGAGTTGGGATCGTTATTGATTAGCGTTAGCAGTTGCTCTGCGCGGTCGCCAGCGCCGTAGACGAGTATGGCCTCAGTACCCTTCGGCGTGGGGCGCAGATAGTTGCGGGCTCCACGAATGAGGGTACGCCCAGCCAGCATGAATACGGCTGCGAGCGGGGGTGCGAAGAGACCGATGGCGGGCGGGTAGGACTCCGCGCCACGAATAAGGTAGGTGATAATCGCGCCGGCAGCCCCAGCCCCCACCGTGATAGCCATGAGCATTACCACTTCGGAGAAGGAGCCGATCCGATAGCGGGTGCGATGGAGCTTGGTGACCCAGGCGAGGGCTAGATAAACGCCGATGGTGACAGCTGCGTAGACCAGCAGTGACCGCTCAAAATGGGTTGACAACCGCAGGTCGTAGCGCAGCAAGAAGATAGAGAGAACACCGGCCAGCCATGACAGCACGTCCCAGACTATGAGGGTGCCGCGCAGCATATAGGTATTACGCATAAGGGGGGGCTTCCTTAAGAGAGGCTGCCAATTTCCTCTCCTAGTGTAGTGGTGGGCCCACAGCAGTGACGTGAGAGGACAGCGTTAAATAGGTTGCATATTGGGTGCGGCGTCGGTCACGTAAGGGGCATTCCGAATCGCAGCATACGTGGCCTTTCACGCGGCGAAACGCGCTACCGTAAGCCTATGTCACGAATTGATTTGGCCGTCATTGGCGGCGATGGAATTGGACCGGACGTTACCGCACAAGCCCTGGCGGTACTAAAGAAAGCGCTGGTCCCTAGCGGCGTCGAGGTGGACACCACCGACTATGATCTCGGTGCCCGCCGCTACCATGCCACCGGCGAGGCCTGCACGGAAGAAGACCTCACCGCCCTAGCAAAACACGATGCGATTCTGCTCGGCGCGATCGGTGATCCGAGCGTGCCTTCCGGGATCCTGGAGCGTCAACTGCTACTCCGGATGCGTTTCGCCTTCGACCACTACGTGAACCTGCGCCCCTCCCGCCTCTACCCGGGCGTCCCCTGCCCGCTGGCCAACCCGGGCGAGATTGATTTCATCGTGATCCGGGAAGGGACCGAAGGTCTCTACTCCGGGCACGGCGGTATTGTGCGTGAGGGCACCGAACACGAAATCGCCACCGAAACCTCGATCAACACCGCCTTCGGGGTGCGCCGCGCCGTGCGCTACGCCTTCGAACTGGCCGCCAGCCGCCCCCGCAAGCACCTCACCTTGGTGCATAAGCACAATGTGCTCGTCAACGCCGGCCACCTGTGGCGGCGCACAGTCGAGGAGATCGGTAAGGAATTCCCGCAGGTCAGCCACGACTACCTGCACGTGGACGCCGCCACCATCATCCTCGTCACCGACCCGGCCCGCTTTGACGTCATCGTCACCGACAACCTCTTCGGCGATATCATCACCGACGAGGCCGGCGCGATCAGTGGTGGCATCGGTTTGGCGGCCTCCGCCAACCTCAACCCGGACCGAACCTACCCGTCCATGTTCGAGCCGGTCCACGGTTCCGCCCCCGACATTGCTGGCCAGGGGATCGCCGATCCGGTGGCCGCGATCTCCTCGGCCGCACTGTTGGCCCGCCACTTGGGGTACGACGACGCCGCTCGCCGCATCGACGACGCCGTTTCCGCCCACATGCAGATGCGGGCGGAAACTAACTACGAAGTCCGCACCCAGGCGGTAGGCGAAGATATCCTCGCCCGCCTCGACGACTAAAACTGCTGCCCCGGCCATGTGGCCGGGGCAGCAGGGTATTAGGTAGCAGCCAGCCTAGCGGGTGATCCGCGAAATGTCCCGGGCGGCCCCGGTGGAAGCCGAGGTAGCACAGGCGGCGTACAGTTGCAGTGCCGCGGAGATCTCGCGCGTGCGTGCCACCGGCGTGTACGGGTGTTCGCGGGCTTCTTCAGCTTCCCGCCGACGCGCGATCTCGGCGTCGTCGATCATTAACTCCAATAAGCCGCGCTCAATATCGATCACGATCCGGTCCCCATCACGCACCAAGGCGATGAGACCGCCCGCGGCGGCCTCCGGAGAGATATGGCCCACCGAAATGCCTGAGGTACCGCCCGAGAACCGCCCGTCGGTGATGAGCGCGCAGGCCTTGCCCAGGCCCCGGCCTTTGAGGAATGACGTGGGGTAGAGCATCTCCTGCATGCCCGGCCCACCGGCGGGGCCCTCATACCGAATTACCACGATATGGCCGGCCTGCACCCGCTTATTAAGGATCGCGTCGATTGCGTCCTCCTGGGACTCGAGCACAATCGCAATGCCCTCAAAGTGGAACAGATCCGGGTCAATCCCGGCCGACTTCACGATGGCCCCATCCGGTGCAAGATTGCCGCGCAGGACCGTCAGGCCCCCCTGGGCGGTATAGGCATGCTCAATATCGCGGATGCATCCGGTTGCCGCATCGCAGTCAAGCTCAGCCCACTGGCGGGAAGTGGAGAACGGCTCGGTAGTGCGTACATTGCCGGGGGCGGCTCGGAAGAGTTCCTGCGCCTGCGGGCTCGGGGCCTCGCCGCGAATATCCCACTCATCCAACCAGGTGCGCAGATCAGGGGCGTGAACGGCGCGCACAGTATGGCGCAGGAATCCGCCGCGGTCGAGCTCCCCGAGCAGCGCCGGGATCCCACCAGCCCGGTGGACATCCTCCATATGGTAGTCATTGTGGTTCGGCGCAACCTTCGCCAAACACGGCACCGCCTGGCCGAGCTCCGCAATATCGGCGAGGTCAAAATCCACCTCCCCCTCCACCGCGGCAGCCAGCAGATGCAACACCGTATTAGACGAGCCGCCCATGGCCATATCCAGGCACATCGCATTATGGAAAGCATCGCGGCTGGCGATAGCGCGGGGGAGGACGCCGTCGTCGTCATGATCGTAATAGGCGCGGGCGAGATCCACGATGAGGTGACCGGCACGAATAAAGAGGTCCCGGCGAGTACTGTGGGTGGCCAGCGTGGAACCGTTACCCGGCAGCGCCAGCCCGAGTGCTTCGGTCAGGCAGTTCATCGAATTAGCTGTAAACATGCCCGAACATGAGCCGCACGTGGGGCAGGCGGCGCGTTCCATGGCGGTCAGCTCAGCGTCGGAAAGGGAGTCATCGGCGGTTGCGTTCATGACCGTAATGAGATTTCCGTGGCCGGTTTGTGAGCCGCCAATAATAAGATTCGGGTCGATATTTTTGCCCGCCTCCATCGGCCCGCCAGAGACGAACACCGTGGGAATATTCAGCCGCAGCGCCGCCAACAGCATGCCGGGCGTGATCTTGTCGCAGTTAGAAATGCATACCAGCGCATCGGCGCAGTGGGCATTAACCATATACTCCACCGCGTCAGCAATGACTTCCCGGCTGGGTAGAGAGTAGAGCATCCCAGAATGCCCCATGGCAATACCGTCGTCGACGGCGATGGTATTGAACTCTTTAGCCACCCCGCCAGCCTCAGCCACCGCCCCGGCGACCAACTGGCCCATATTCTGCAGGTGAACGTGCCCGGGTACGAACTGGGTAAAGGAATTGGCGACGGCCACAATGGGTTTACCAAAATCCTCATCGGTCATCCCAGTGGCACGCCAGAGCGCGCGAGCACCGGCCATAGTGCGGCCGTGGGTTGACGTGCGTGAACGTAACGGCTTGCTCATAATCGTCCTCCTGCCCGCCAGTGTACGGAACCCAGCCGGTGGGGATACTGCCGTATTCGCTGGCTGGACGCTTCTGCGCAGACGGGGCGGAAAATGCCACGATAATCCCACAACAACGGCCCGCGGGCGGCTTCAGGGAGGAAAAATGGAGCAGATAGCGGATGCGATTTTAGGTGTAGCGGACTGGATTACTCTGCATATCACCATTTGGGTGCTGTTGGGGACCGGCCTGTATTTAACGTGGCGAACCCGGGCAGTACAGGTGCGGCTGTTTGGCCACATGGTGCGGGTTGTGCTCGGCTCCCGGGATGGGGGCGACGGCGGCATCTCGTCCTTCCAGGCATTCACCATCTCTCTGGCGGCCCGAGTAGGTATTGGAAACGTCTTTGGGGTGGCGGCAGCCCTCCTCCTGGGAGGCCCCGGCGCGATCTTCTGGATGTGGATCGTGGCCCTGATCGGTATGGCGACCGCCTTCTTCGAAGCCACCCTGGCGCAGCTATTTAAAGTACGCGGCCCGGACGGCACCTTCCGGGGCGGGCCGGCGTACTATATGTCCATCGGGATGCGCTCGCGAACCATGGGGGCAGTTTTCGCCATTATTACCGTTATTACCTGCGCCTTCGTCATCACCACCGTGCAGTCCAATGCGGTGGCACAGGTGATGCAGGGATCGGCAAATACAACCCCCGGAATCACTGCGGCCCTCTTATTTGCCTTTGCTGCCCCAGTGATTATGGGCGGTATCCGTTCGGTCGCGCGGGTGACGGAAATTATGGCCCCCATTATGGCGACCGTGTACGTCATCTTGGCGGCGGTTATTGTGCTGCTCAATATCGGGCAGTTCCCGCACGTGATGTCGATGATTGTCAGCTCGGCGTTCAGCCCTGAACCGGTGGTTGGAGGCCTGGGCGGTGGGATCCTGGCAGCGATTATCAACGGCACCAAGCGAGGTTTGTTCTCCAATGAGGCCGGCCAGGGTACGGCACCTAATGCGGCCGCGACTGCGACCGTGAGCCATCCAGTGCGGCAGGGGCTCATCCAATCGCTGGGGGTTTTTGTGGACACTGTTATCGTGTGCACCGCAACCGGGTTCATCATTTTGATTGCCGGGGAAAAGGTGTGGACCTCCCCGGAGGCCAACCCCGCCACCTTGACGACGATGGCGGTGGCTGACGCGCTCGGCCAGTGGGCGGTTGTTCCCATGGCCGTCATGATCTTCGTGCTCGCCTTCTCCTCGATTATTGCGGCCTATGTGTACTCCGAAGTGAATATGCACTTCGTAACCCAGGCCCCAGCGGGCCGGTGGGTGGTTCGCGTGGTCTCGGTAGCCTCGGTGGTGATCGGAGCCCTGGTAAGCCTAGATATCGTCTGGAATACGGTGGATATTGCCATGGCGATTATGACGATCACCAATCTGGTTGCACTGATTTTCCTGGCCAAGTGGGGTGTGGGGGCACTGCGAGACTACGAGGCTCAACGCCGCGCTGGGGAGAGTGACCCGCAATTTTCCGCCGTCGAAAATCCACATTTGCCGGGCTCACTCAACACTGATGTGTGGCACGATAGTGTCCAACCACACAATGGAAAGGATTGTCGATGACGGAATCCCTCGAAGAACTCGCCCACCGCCATACCCAGCCAGCCGACGCGGTAGCCGGACGTTTCCAGCCCACCGGAGAAGCTCCTCGCCGAACCCAGGCTGAGATCGATGCCATCCATGCTGATCTGCATTTCGGCACTATCTTCACCGACCACATGGCTCACACCACCTGGACGCCTGAACTGGGATGGCATGACCACCGGTTGGAGCCCTACGGACCGCTCCAGCTGGCCCCCTCTGCGGCAGTGTTGCATTACAGTCAAGAGATCTTCGAGGGACTCAAGGCATACCGGCATCCCGACGGTTCAGTGTGGACTTTCCGCCCCGGCTATAACGCCATGCGAATGAATGCCTCCGCACGGCGTATGGCTATGCCGGAGATCGAACCCGCAGATTTCTTAGCCTCCCTGGTGGATGTGGTTCGCGCCGACGCCGCCTATGTTCCCAGCCTGCCGGGATCAGCCTTGTACCTGCGCCCCTTCATGTTCGCCTCCGAGGAATTCCTCGGGGTGCGCGCCTCCCACCGGTACGAATTCATGACCATCGCCTCCCCGGTTGGGCCGCTTTTTAATGCCAGCTTCTCCCCGGTAGCGATCTGGGTGGTGCGTGACTATCACCGCGCGTGCCCCGGCGGTACCGGTGAAGCGAAAACCGGCGGTAACTATGCGGCCGCGGTCATGCCACAGCGTCTGGCTGCTGAGAAGGGATATGACCAGGTCTGCTTCCTGGACGCGCGGACGGGTAAGAATATTGAGGAACTCGGCGGGATGAACGTGTTCGCGGTGCTGGACGACGGCA
>JAEWHO010000077.1 GCA_023387755.1 Actinomycetes bacterium
CCGGGGGGGGGGGCGGGCCCCCCCCCCCCCCCCCACCGCTCTGTGTTGGGCAGTACGCCGTGACTAGTCGGCAGCCCCACGGGGGTGGGGGCGGGCAGCATCCGCCCCCACACCAGTCGGAGAGTTACTCGACGTCGTCAGTGCTGTCTCCACGCTTACGACGCATCACCAGCAGCACACCCGAGCCAATCATCAAGATGGCGAGGACTACCAGACCGAAGATTTCCGCGCCAGTCACGGGCAGCGGCGTCGGCGGAACCGGGCCGGGCTTAACCGGATCCGGGCCGGGCTTACCCGGATCGGGCGCGACCGTGGGAGCCACCGTCGGGGTATCCGTCGGGGCCACGGTCGGGGCATCGGTGGGGGTCACCGTCGGCTCGACCGTTGGCTCCGGGCTCGGCGTCTCGGTCGGTTCCGGCGTCGGGGTGGGCTCTGGTGTCGGAGCCTTGGGCGGGAAGATAGTCACGATAATCGGGTCATGATCGGAGGAACGGAACGGACCGGGAGCGTATAGCTGCTTGATATTCGCATTGTGGCGCGAGTATTCCAGCAGCACTGACTCGCGGGAGTTCACATTCCACACGCCCGTATCCTGCACCTGGGCCAGCGCGGCCTTATTTGCCAATACGTGATCCAGCGATCCCACTGTGCCGCCATAGACGTAAGTCTTGGCAGCTAGGAAGTTACTGGCCAAGTCCGTGTAGCCCTTGGCGTAGAACACCTGCAGCGGATCCTCCTGGGTGTAGGCGTTGAAGTCCCCCATGAGCAGGTAGGGTTCAGTCTGCGCGTCCGGCTGCCCAGCGATCCAGGCTTCCAGTGCCTTCGCTTGGGCTACGCGATCGGGATTCGCATTGCCCTGGTTAGTGCCGTCATCCTGGCCCGAGCCCTTGGACTTGAAGTGGTTCACCACCGTCGTCAAGGTCTTACCGGCGGCAGCCTCATCGATGACCTCCCACTTGGTCAGCAGCGGACGGCGGGCGTTGTCGAAGGCCGGATCATCCAGGATCATCGACTCACCAACGGGCTTGACGTAAGCCGGCTTGTAGATGAACGCAGTGCGGATAACATCATCCTTACCCACGTTCTTCGGGGAGGGCACATAAGCCCAGGTCCCGTGGCTGGCCTTCGCGTTGAGGGCGTCCACCAGGTGCGCCAACGCTTCGTCTCGATCCGCGCCCCCAACCTGAGTGGAGGACTCGATCTCTTCTAAGCCGACAATCTCCACGTTCATCTGGTCAATGGCCGCGACGATCTTCTCCTGCTGCCGGGCGAAGGCCTCCGGGGTGTAGGCCCCGCGCACATTACAACGGCGAGCGGTTACCGGGTTACCTTCGCGATCGGTATATGCCTTGCAGCCGGCTTCATCCTGGCCTAGATGCGTGAAGTAATTGAGCACATTGAAGGTCGCCACACGCAGGGCCGCATCCTTCAACGCCACGCTATCGACGCGGTTGGACTCCAGGGTGACCGGGTAGGTGGCCGGATCGGCCCCGTCCACCGGACTGAGCGGCTGATAGTTCCAGTTGGAGAAGTTGTAGCTAAGCACCACACCCTCGGGCTTAAAGGTCACCTCGGACCCAACGCGGCCGGAACCATCGACCTCAACATAGGGTTGCGGCTTATCCGTCACCTTGCCGAAGTTAGTGGTGGTGCCGTCATCGAGAAGGATCGTGTCCGTCTTGATCTTCTCGTTTTGTTCCTTCCAGGCCTGCGGATCGGTGACCGGGTTGGCCACCTCGCCGGGGTGCATAATCGGCTCAGTTCCGTAGGCCAAACGCAACTGACCGTAGTTGGTCATACTCGAGTTGTGGTTATCGGTGACGACGTAGTTCCCCTCCGGTGCCACCAGCATGCCCTCATAGGCTTCCAAGATGGCCGGATCGGAGGTGAACGGGAACGGGATGGGTGCCAGCGGCTCGCCTGCCTCCCGGCTCACCAGAGTAACGCCCTGCAGCTGGGTCATCTCGTAGAACTCAGCGACTTCACCGCGCAGAACCACGCGATCCCCGCGCGCAATTCCGCCGAGATCCTGGCCATTGGTGTAAACGAACAAGCCCTCAGAGGCCTGGCCAGCCGTGCGGGGGCCGGTCGCCTTCGGGTCCATAATGTAGAACCCTCCCATACCGTCGCCGCGCGGAAGCAGGGTGCTGGTGACGACGCCACTGACTTCCACCTGCTTACCAACCAGCGGCGACTGGGCACCGGTACCTTGGACTTCCGCAATAGTGACCGCGGGCACCTGCGGCGTCGTCGGATCTGGTGCCGGGGTGGTGGGGCTGGGATCCGGGGCCGGGCTATCCTTCCACGACACCGATCCCGGGGTGGGCATATCGATGAAACGGAAATCAACGGAATTGTTATTGGTATCAGTGGCGGTGGCGCGTTCTAGCGCTCCGGGCGTGGAGTTGCCCCCCGTATAGGTAGCGGCGGCGGCCTCGAAAGTATTCGATTTGCCGTACCCCACTGCGTCGATCACATCGGCATTACCGGTGATATCGCCGGTGGGTAGTGTCACCTTGGCAGTGGAGCGAGCCAGCACCACCAGGCCGTCGCTACCGCCCGGATTGAAGGCGGTGCCGGTTTGGTTCACGTTGGGAGTAGTCTCCCCGTTGGCACCGTTGGAGCCACCTGCAAGCACAAAAACGCCTCCGGGGGCTACGCTGCCTTGGAGCGGAACGACGGCGTTAGTGGCCGCAGTCCCCTTGGCAGATCGGTACTGGATCGAGGTGCCGGTCAGATCGATCGCGGTGGTCGTAGGATTGTAAATCTCAACGAATTTGTCCTTGAAGGGCTGGTTTTTAGATCCCCCCCGAGCGTAGACCTCAGAGATAATGAGCGAGTCAACGGGCGCTGCCTGAGCAGGAATCTCAGGCAGAGCGGGTAGAACGAGGGCCACTGCCCCAACGGCAGCCAACATGGCTCGTGAGAGTCTCACGGTGTTCTCCTTGCATGGCGAATAAGGCTTACGGCCCACCACACTGCACGCCAGCGGGCAGGGCACACTCCCAGTGTGACTGAAATATCGTCTGAATGCGGCGGTATTGAGGCCGTACCTGCCGTGATTGCCGTCTCCACCGAATCTGGGGAGCAGATCACATCGGCGTCCTTTTTTGATTGGATATGCGTAATGCGCTGGGAGCAGACAAAATAGATGCTGTAGAGCAATATAAACTCAGCCCTAGGAGTGCCACGTGAGCGATCACCGTACACCTGCCGTCCCTGACGGCCAACCCAAGAAGACGATCGGGGAGCTCGTCGCAGATCTCTCGCAGAAGTTCTCCACCATCATCCGCGACGAACTGAAGCTGGCCCAGGCGCAGCTGACCGAGAAATTCTCCGTTTTGGGTAAGGGAGCGGGCCTACTTGCCGCAGCCGGCGTTATGGCGCTGCTGTACCTTATCCCGACTCTGCTGTACGCCCTCATCCACGGCCTGGCTGTTGGCCTTGGTATTGGCGTCTGGGCCGGCGCACTGATCGTGGCCCTAATTCTGCTGATCATCATTGCGGTACTGGCACTCCTGGGAATATCCAGCCTGAAGAAGTCCAAGAAGATTCCGGCCGATCCGAAGAAGAGCCTTACCGAAGGGCTATCGAAGGGTATGGAGGCCGTTAAGAAGGGAATGCAGTAGTGAGCGAGAACCAAGACAAGGACACCCGCTCGGCTAAGCAGATCGAACGCGATCTGGAGCGCAGCCGGCAGGAGCTGTCGGCGACCATCAATGAGCTCACCAGCCGGGTTTCCCCCAAGGCCGGTATTGAGAGCGCCAAGGAAGGCGTGGCGTCCCTGGCAAATGACACCGCCCGAGCAGCTCGCGGCCTGGTGGACGACACCTCCCGCCAGCTCGGCGTCCTGGCTGATGAAGCCTCGATGCACGCCAAGACCTTTGCTGCCGATGTGCGCCGCGGCGATGTGAAGACCATCGCGCTGGCCGGTGGCGTGGTGGCCGGCGTAGTAGGGCTCATCACCCTCGCCGTCCGGCGATAATTCCCGACGACGACGAAAGCCTGTGGCGGCCTGGACATCCAGGCCGCCACAGGCTTTTCTCAGCTTCACTCCCCCACTACGGGCACAGCACTTAGCGACTGACAGGAGTCGTCATTAGCGACTGAGGGTTAGATGTTCATCCTCGCCCAAGCAGTTACAACTGCGCATGAGGTCTTCTACCTCTGCCACCCGAAAACGGCGGTGACCGCCCGCAGTTCGAACTACAGCGATCTTGCCTTCGTCTGCCCAGCGCGCGACGGTTTTGGCGCGCACGCGGAACAGGCGGGCAACTTCTCCGGGCGTTAATAAATCATCGGTGACTAAGCCAGCGGTTTCCATAGATTGCCTCCTTTTGCACACCTTGCCGTTCAGGCTACGTGTCATACAGCCTTGGGAGCCTAGGCCATAAGTCCCGAAAACGCCCAAAATAGGCCAATTTTGAGACGTTCGTACCACAACAGGCGATTTGTCCGCTATTTTTCGCCTGCTTTTGGCGGCATTGTCTGTAAAAAATCGGCTCTGAGCACGATCGGCCGTGGTGTCGAATGGAAAAGTCTGGGCAAAACCAGGTACGGTTATGACACGACACATGACTGAACCCAGGGGTCGGTGCCATGCTGGCCCCGCTTAACGTTGGAGGGGGTCACGCCATGGGGCGCGGCCGTCAAAAGGCCAAGCAGACAAAGGTTGCCCGCAAGCTGAAGTACTTCAGCCCGGAGACCGATTACGCAGCACTAGAGCGCGAGCTCTCGGCTGCGCGACGCAAAGAGTCCGATGACTACTACGATGAGCTAGAAATTCCTCCAGCCACCGATGAGGACTGGGGCTATTATCGGTAGTCATAAGTTTTGAGACGTTTGTGCGAGCGCACAAACGGGCAGCGCGCCCGTCGGGGTTTCCCCGACGGGCGCGCTGTGGTGTAA